>CAJCHR010000386.1 GCA_903970225.1 Actinobacteria bacterium 21-64-8
CGCCACCACAACCTGCTGATCGGCGAAGCCACTGCCGAGCGGATCAAGAAACGCTACGCGATCGCCACCGTCCCCGCCGACGGCATCGGCGAGACGATCACGATCAAGGGCCGCGACCTCGTCAACGGCGTCCCCAAGGAAATCACGATCAATCAGGCGAACATCGCCGAAGCACTGTCCGAGCCGATCGGCTCGATCATCGAGGGTGTTCGCATCGCGCTGGAGAACACCGCGCCGGAGCTGGCCGCCGACATCGTCGATCAGGGTATCGTGCTGACCGGCGGCGGCGCGCTGATCAAGGGTCTGGACGAGTTCCTGCGCGAGGAGACCGGGCTTCCGGTCACCGTCGCCGAGGATCCGCTGTCGTGCGTCGCGCTCGGCACCGGCCGCGCGATGGAAGATCCGATGTATCGCGGCGTATTGATGACCGCCTGATCCGGATCAGTTAAGGGAGCGCGCGGATAAACACCGCGCGATCCGTCGCACGCAAGAAAGAAGGCACTTCATGGCGTCGGCCAACCGGCGCCCCGGCAATTCCCGCAGGGCGCAATACGGCACATTCTTCGGCTACTTCGCCGGCGTGCTCGGCGCTCTGGTGGGCGCGGCGCTGCTGATCGTGTCGTTCGTCGATCCCGGCTTTTTCGCGGGCCTGCGCGGCCTCGTCGGCGGAGCGACGGCGCCCGCGGGTGAGGTCGGCGCGACCACGCGCAAGGGTGCGCTGACGGTCTACGACATCGCCAAGGGCTACGTACTCGCCGGAAGCCGCGGCGCGAAGATGCAGGCAGACCTGCGCCAGGATCAGGTGACCATCGCCGAACTGCGCGCGAATGCGGACGAGAATCGGCGACTTAAGGCGCTGCTCGGCCTTGCCGCTGTCGAGCCGAAACCGATCACGGTCGCCAAGCTGATCACTTCGTCCGCATCGAGCACACGGCGGTTCGCGGCGATCAGCGCCGGACGTGATCGCGGCGTCGGCGTCGGCATGCCGGTGCGCTCGCCTTTAGGACTGATCGGGCGCGTGCTCGAATCCGGGCCCTCTACCGCGCGCGTACTGCTGATCAGCGATACCGAGAGCCTGGTCCCCGTACGCCGCGCCAGCGACGGCGTGCCCGCGTTCGCGCAAGGGCGCGGCGACGGGCAAGTGCAGATCCGTTTGATCAATCTCGGCATCAATCCGCTGCGTCGCGGCGACGTGTTCGTCACCTCGGGCTCGGGCGGGCTCTATCCGCCGGCAGTTGCGGTTGCGGCGGCGACCGAACTGACCCGCGACGGCGCGGTGGCGCAAGTGCTCAGCGATCCGGCCGCGACCGATTATGTGCTCGTTTATCCCGCATGGAGTGAGCCTGCCGCAGAGCTGGCAGCGGCACCTGCTCCGCCCGCCGCGAAACCGCCTCCGCTTCCGTCGAGGAAAGCTGCCGCGAAGAAACCGGCGAAAGCCAAGCACCCGTGATCGGGCTCCCGCGCTTTCCGTTGTTCGAACGCAGGGAGACCCCCGTGTTCAACCGCGCGCCTTCGCGGACGCTCGCGCGCGGGCTTCCATGGCTATCGGTGATGGCAGGCTCGGTCGCGGCGACGGCAGTGTGGATCACATCTGCGCCGCTGGTGCCGCCGCTCGGCCTGCTGATGCTGATCGGCTGGCGCCAGATGCGCCCCGGGCTTCTGCCGATCTGGGCGGGTCTACCGCTGGGGCTGTTCGACGATCTGCTGAGCGGGCAACCTGTAGGCAGTGCAGTGCTGCTCTGGTCGCTGTGCGAGTTGCTGCTCGATGGGCTTGAGCAGCGCATCCCCTGGCGGCGCTTCGCGTTCGACTGGTTCGTCGCGGCGGCGCTGATCGCCGCGGTGATCGTGCTTGGCGCGCTGATCGCGAACGTCACCGGCGGCGCGACGCCGCTGCGTCTCACATTGCCGCAGATCGGTCTGTCGATCCTGGGCTATCCGATGGTCGCGCGCGTGATCGCCATGCTCGACCGGATCCGTCTGTGGCCGATCGCTCGGGCCCCCGCATGGGACTGACCCGGTGTTCCTGAAGCGCGGCCTCGTCAGCGCGGGCACGCTGCGCAACAGCTTCGACCGGCGCACGATCGTGATCGGCGGGCTGCAGGCCGGCGTCGGCATGCTGCTCGCCGCGCGGATGAGCTATCTCGCGATCTTCGAGAACACCAAGTACTCGCTCCAGGCGGAGAGCAACCGGGTCAACCTTTCGCTGACCCCGCCGCGCCGAGGCTGGATCCTCGACCGCAACGGCGCGCCGCTCGCTTCCAACCGAGCCGAGTTCCGCATCGACCTCATTCCGCAGCGGCTGGCCAACCCCGCGGTCGAACTGGCCGAGCTGGGCAAGCTGCTCACGCTGGATGCGGTGGAGATGCAGAACCTGACCGACAAGATCGCCAAGGCACACGGCTTCGCGCCCGTCGAGGTGGCCTCGCGGCTCGACCTGGATCGTTTCGCCGCAGTCAGCGTGCGCTTGCCCGATCTGCCCGGTGTCGTTGCCGAGCGCGGCTTCTCGCGCTGGTATCCCACCAGCTGCTCGGTCGCTCACCTGATCGGATACGTCGGCCCGGCGACCGCCGAGGAATTCGAGAAGAGCCACGATCCGCTGCTGGTCACGCCGGGCTACAAGATCGGCAAGGACGGGCTCGAGAAAGTGTTCGAACACGACCTGCGCGGCGTCCCTGGCGCGCGGCGCGTGGAGGTGACCGCCAGCGGCCGGGTAGTGCGCGAGCTCACGACGCGCGAGGACGTTCCGGGCGGTGCGATCAGGCTGACCATCGACGGCGGGCTGCAGGATTACGCCGCGCGGCGTTGCGGCCTCGAATCCGCATCGGTGGTGGTCGTCGATTGCCTGACCGGCGGCCTGCTCGCGCTGGTCTCGATGCCGGCGTTCGATCCCAACAGCTTCGCCGACGGGATCAGCCGGCTCGAGTGGAAGATGCTCAACGAGGACGATCACCTCCCGCTGCTCAACAAGGCCCTTCGCGGGCTCTATCCGCCCGGTTCGACGATGAAGCCGATGGCGACGCTTGCCCTCCAGCAGCACGGCGTCTCGCCCGACGAGCGGGTCAACTGCCCTGGCGGCTATCGCCTCGGAAGCCGGTTCTTCCGCTGCGACGCGGTCCACGGTTCGCTCGATATGCGCGGTGCGATCGCGCACAGCTGCAACACCTACTTCTGGACGATGGCGCACCGCGTCGGCTACGACGCGATCGCGCCGGTCGCCAAGCTGCTCGGCCTCGGCCAGAAGTTCGACCTCCCGGTTGCGGCGCAGCGCTATGGCACCGTTCCGGACGCGGCCTGGAAGATGCGCCGCTACCATCAGGAATGGTCCGTCGCCGATTCGCTCAACGCGTCGATCGGCCAGGGCTACGTCAACGTCTCGCCGCTGCAAATCGCGGTGATGACCGCCAGGCTCGCATCGGGACGTGACCTCCAGCCCTCGCTGATCCTCGGGAAGCCGATCCCTTTCGGGCCGGCATTGCCCTTCACCGCCGAGCAGCTTGCCGTGGCGCACCAGGGGATGTTCCTCGCTGTCAACGGTGGAGGGACCGCCGCTGGCTCCAAGATCGACATCAACGGCGTGCTGATGGCAGGCAAGACCGGCACCGCGCAAGTCAAGGCCTTGACCTCGCGCGGCCACATCGCCGACTGGAAGAGCCGAGATCACTCGCACTTCATCTGCTACGCACCGACCGACGCGCCGCGCTACGCAATGCACGTGCTGGTCGAGCACGGCGGCTTCGGCGCGAGCGCGGCTGCGCCGATCGCCAAGGACGTGATGACCTACCTGTTCGACCCCGGCAAGGCATGGGACACGCTGCTCGCCAAGGAGAAGGCGTGGGGCGGCACGCCTGCCGAGCGCATGGCGGCAAAGTACCAGGCGTTCGTTGCACAGTACGGCACCTCCGCCCCTCAGGTCGGCAACGACGCGACGGTCGAGGCGGCGCTTCATAGCTCGGAGAGCAACGTCCTTCCCGCGCAGGACGTGATCACCGCCGGTGACGCGCCGGGCAAGGGGCCGGACGGTGCCGCCGTCTCCGCGCCGAATCCGAAGGCATCGCCGGGCGTCGATCCGGGCGCCGCTCCACCGGCCGCCGCGCCCTCATCCCTGCCGTCGGCGCGTCCCTGATGCCGCGCCGCTCGATCATTCCCGCGCCGATCGCCAGCCAGCCATGGGGCGTAATCGCGCCGCTTTTCCTGCTCGTGTGCCTCGGCACGGCGGTGCTCTATTCGGCAGCGGGCGGCAGCTTCCACCCCTGGGCGCTCAGCCACTTCCTGCGCTTCTTCGTGTTCCTCGCGATGGCGATCGCGCTGTCTTACGTGCCGCGCGACATGTTCCGCCGCGCCGCGTATCCGCTGTATGGCGGAATCCTCGTACTGCTCGTGCTCGTCGAAGCGGTCGGCAAGGTCGGCCTCGGCAGCCAGCGCTGGCTCAACCTGGGCTTCATGACGCTCCAGCCCTCGGAGCTGATGAAGCCCGCGATCATCCTCGTGCTCGCGCGGTTCTATGACGATCTGCCGCCGCCGATGACCGCAAGCTGGCGCGGGCTGGTCCCCGCCGGGATCCTGATCGGCACCCCCGCCGCGCTGGTGGTGGTCCAGCCGGACCTCGGCACTGCACTGGCACTGTCGTTCGGCGGCGCGATGCTGATGTTCCTCGCGGGTCTTCCGCTGATCTGGTTCATCGGCGCGGGGCTTGCAGGCGCAGTCGCCGCGCCGCTCGCCTTCTTCGGCGTGCTCCACGACTATCAGCGCAAGCGGGTGACCACGTTCATGGATCCCGAAAGCGACCCGCTGGGCTCGGGCTATCACATCACGCAATCGAAGATCGCGATCGGATCAGGCGGCATGTTCGGCAAGGGCTTCGGCAACGGCACCCAGAGTCACCTCGATTACCTGCCCGAGGCGCACACCGACTTCGTGTTCTCCACGATGGCCGAGGAATGGGGCATCCTGGGCGGGCTGTTCGTGCTCGGCGTGTTCACGATCGTGCTCGGCTGGGCACTGAACACCGCACGCCGCGCGCCTGACCGATTCTCACGGCTGCTTGCCGCAGGAATGGGGCTGACGGTGTTCTTCTACGTGTGCATCAATCTGATGATGGTGATGGGCCTCGCCCCGGTCGTGGGCATCCCGCTGCCGTTCATGAGCCATGGCGGATCATCCATGATGACCAACATGATCTGCATCGGCACGGTCATGGCCGTCGCCCGATGGGCGCGCGCTTAACCGTATTTACGAGTCCTGCGCCTGCCCCTCGTTGCAGTCGGCACAGGTTCCGCGAAGCTCGACCACCGGGCGGATGTCCGCAAAGCCGGCGCCGTGCGCAGCGTCGATCAGTGCGCTGGTGAGCCGGTCGTCATCGTTGTGGACCACGCGCCCGCAGCTGTCGCAGATCAGGAAGATGCAGTCGTGGCGGCATCCGGGATGGGTATTGGCGATATAGGCGTTCGCGCTCTCGACCCGGCGCGCGAGGTTGCTGCGCACGAACAGGTCGAGGATGCGGTACACGCTGTTGGGCGCCACCCGCCGCCCGCGCCTGCGCGAGACATCCTCGGCCAGATCGTAAGCCGAGACCGGGCGGGCCTGCGCCGCCAGTTCGGCGAACACGTCCTCGCGCATCTCGGTCCACTGTTCGCCCGCACCGGTCAGGACCTCGCGCGCGACCGTCACGAGCCGGGTTCCGCTATGCTCATGATGCAGATGTGTCGCCATCGGCCCAATATAGGGCCTGATACACTTCGGGGGAAGCAGGCCAGGCAACTCCGTCCGCGTTGCGGACGGACAGGAACGTCAGCCGCGCGTGAAGTCCGGCTTGTAGAGAGCGGGGAACAGCTGCTGCAGGCCGCGCACTTTGGCGGCATCCCAGTGCTGGATGTACGGATAATCCGGATTCTTCGCCATGAAGTCCTGGTGATAGCCCTCGGCCGGGTAAAACGTGCCCGCCGCCTCGATCTTGGTCACGATCGGCTGCTTCCAAACGCCGCTGCCGCGCATCTGCGCCAGATAGGCGCTCGCAACACGGCGCTGTTCGGCATCCTGCGGCACCAGCGCGCTGCGGTACTGCGTGCCGTGATCGGGGCCCTGGTAATTGAGTTCGGTCGGATCGGCCGCGACCGAGAAGAACACCTGCAGCAACTGGTCGTAGCGGATCTTGGTGGGATCGTAGGTCACGCGCACCGACTCGGCATGCCCGGTGGTGCCGGTGCTGACATCTTCATAGCCCGGGTGCGCGACCGTGCCGCCGCGATAGCCGGAGACCACGCTGGTCACGCCCTTGATATGGCTGAACACGCCCTCGACGCCCCAGAAGCACCCGCCAGAAAAGACGGCGCTCTCGAGTTTGGCCGGCTCGCTCGCGGTGACCTTCGCAGCCGGTGCGCGAACCACGCCTTCAGCCGAGGCGGCGCTGCAGGCTGCCGCGAGCGGCAGCAGCGCCAGCAGGAGGGCGGCGTCGCGTTTCATCGTCCGCTGACGCTCGCCGCCTGCGCGGAAGGCAGCAGCGACTGCGACACGGCAGTAGGCGCCTGATGCATCACGCCCAAGACAAGCGCCGAAGCACCGACGAAGCCCATCAGGAACGGGCGGATGAAATCACTCTTGAACAGCTTCATAAAACACGTCCGAATGGCGCAAGTTGTGTGTTCGCCCTGCCAGCGGCTGCTTTACCGCCGGGTGAACGACTTTGGTCAACAGAAGATGGTGCGACAAATGGCGACCAACAAGCGCCGGATTGTGCACGTTTTGGGGTTAGTCTGTTGCCGGGAACGTAAGTTCGTTGGCGGAAGCCCGCTTTGCCGGGTTGGAATGGCGAAGGGTCGTTCGCTCGTTAATCGCCACACAATGCCGATTTGGGCCCGATTCTCGTTCCTCAAACCCGTCGCGTCCGGGAAGGCAGGGGACCTATCCCATCTTTCCCAACACAACACCGGTACGAAGACGCGCCAACGATGGGCCCTGCATTCACAGAGGCGACGGGTTGTTATGACGGCTATCGACCAGAACATGTCATAGCGACGTCGCGCGACGCTTTTCAGAAGCGGACGCGCACGATCGCGATCTTCGCACCGCGCGGCCGTGGTCCCGTGCTGCGAGGTCGTCGAGATTCGAGATCAAACGCGTAAGCAAGCCGGTAAGCTGTTCGCATTCCTGATCGTCGAAGCCGCGAAGCGCTTCACGGTTGCCTTCCAGAAGCGTCGAGCACGCCTCGGGCAGTCGCTCTTTCGCTGACCTGGTCAGGGCAATGCGGCTGCTACGTCCATCAATTGCATCCGGTGTACGTTCGATCAATCCATCCCGTTCCATCCGAGCGAGCATCTGCGCCATGGGCGGTTGCTCTACCTTGGCGAAGGCGGCGAGATCACGCTGCGTGTCCGCTAGACCGTCGCGAAGCGCAATAAGGACCGGAACGTGCCCCACCCCGAAGCCCAAGGGCCTAAGCCGCGCTTCGCTTAATCGTGCAAATGCCCTTGCCGCCAAGCCGATCAGATGTCCTGGTGTACGGAGGACGTCGGGCTGCATTTCGCTTCTCCAATTGCTCTTGACGCATATACATATGCGCATATGTATATGCGTCAATTGGTCTGTAAGCGTCTCTGAAAGGCCACGCGCTCATAGGAGTATCATCATGCGTTGCGAGCAGATCATAATCGCTACCCGCGATGGCGATTGCCCCGCGCACCTCTTCGCGCCAGGTGACGGCCGGGAAAGCCCCGCCATCATCTTCTATATGGATGCCGGTGGTATCCGGCCTGCCGGGCTCAGCATGGCCGATCGGCTGTCGAGAGCGGGCTATGTCGTTCTTCTGCCCGATCTCTTCTATCGATACGGTCCCTACGGTCCGTTCGACCCGAAGGAGGTGTTCAAGAGCGATGTGCGCGCGATCCTGGGGCCGCTGATGGCGAGCACCAGCAACGCGAAGGCCGCCGAGGATACAGAATCCTTCCTCGCTTATCTCGCTATGCGCTCGGACGTCCGAAGCGAAAAGGTCGGCGCGGTTGGGTTCTGCATGGGGGGCGGTATGGCGATCGCGGCAGCGGGGCGCCGGCCGGATCGGATCGCCGCCGTCGCGAGCTTCCATAGTGGAGATTTGGCGACGGACGCGCTGGACAGCCCGCATAGCTATGCGGGCGACTTACGCGCCGAACTTTATATCGCCGCTGCCGAGAACGACGGCAGTTATACGGCTGCCATGGCCGAGCGTTTTCAGCACGCGCTCGACGAGGCAGGCGTCCGATATCGAACCGAGACCTATCCTGCAGAACATGGCTGGATGAAGCCGGACTTTCCCGTCTACGACGAGGCTGCCGCCGAACACGGGTGGCAGGAGATGCTCGCCTTTTTCGATCGAACTCTTCGATAGGGAACGATGCCCGCTTTCCGGCCGGCCGTTTCCCGCAAGGTGCCTGTCGCTTAACCACCAGGTGCCGCCAGTCACGAGCATTTTCCTACATCGCGCAAGCATGGCATGATGAAACTCGCGCATCGCCCCATGCGCGACTCCCCGCTCTTTGACATCGTCGGTTCCACAGCGGCAAACGCGCGTGCGAGGTCCGAGCCGGACTATACGTTCTCGCCGCGGTCCTCGACATGTTCCAGCAGCAGCTGGAGCGTCAGCGCGAGTCGCAATGCATCGTCGCGCGCGGCATGCTCGCGCGGGATGCGGCGGCGGCCTTCGGCAAGCGCCTCGACCACCTGCGGTCGCTTGACGCCGAGCTCGACAAGCAGCTCGCCCAGATAACGCACAGCGAACGGTGCTTGCGTTCCGGCCGCCTGGCCCAGCGTCTCCAGCCAGAACGCGTCGAGATCGGCGTCGGCATAGATCTCGCAGCCCTCGGCGGCCTCGGCCAGCTCGGTGAGCACTTGCCGCACGGGCAGGCCCTCGCGCTCGATCTGCAGGCGGCTGAGGCCGTGCAGCGCCTCGGCCTCGGGTGCCCAGTCCCAGTATTCCCATTCGGGTGCAGGGCGGATCAGCCACTGCCGACTGTCACCGCCGACTTCGGCCAGCGCGACCTCGATCGGGAACGACTGCCCGTAATCGGGCAGGCAGCTCGCCTCGAAGTCGATCATGGCAAAGCGGCGTGTCACCGTTCAGCCCGTGACCGGCGCCGTCAGCGCCTTGAGGTCCGCCTCGGGCCGGGCGCCATAATGCGAGATCACCTCGCCCGCGCAGATCGCGCCGAGCCTGAGGCAATCGCTGAGTGGCTGTCCGCGCACGTGTCCGAACAGGAACCCCGCCGCGAACAGATCGCCGGCGCCGGTGGTGTCGACGACTTTCGCGATCGGCTCGGCCGGCACTTCGGCGCGCTCACCGCCCGCTATCGCCACTGCGCCGTGCTCCCCGCGCGTCACAGCCAGCACCGCAAGTTTCGGCGCGAGAGCGGCCAGCCCGTGCTCGAAATCATCGGTCCCGGTCAACGCGGCAAGTTCGTGCTCGTTGGCGAACAGGATGTCGATCTGGCCCGCTTCGATCATCGAGCGGAACTCCGCGCCATGGCGGTCGATCACGAACGCATCGGAAAGCGTGAAGGCGACCTTGCGGCCTGCCCCGTGCGCCGCCTCGATCGCACTGCGCATCGCGGCGCGCGGTTCCTCGGGGTCCCACAGGTAGCCCTCGAGATAGAGCACCTTTGCGTCAGCGATGACCGAGAGGTCGAGCGCGGCGGCAGGCAGGAACTGCGAGGCGCCCAGGAACGTGTTCATCGTGCGCTGGCCGTCCGCCGAAACGAAGATCAGGCAGCGCGCGGTCGGAGGCTCGGCGGCGCGCGGTGCGGTGTCGAAGGCAATCCCGGCTGCACGGATATCGTGCGCGAACACTGCGCCCAGCTGATCCTCGGCCACCTGGCCGATAAACGCGCACTTCGCGCCAAGCGCCGCCAAACCCGCCAGCGTGTTCGCCGCCGATCCGCCGGATATCTCACGCGCAGGGCCCATGCGATCGTAGAGCAATTCGGCGCGCGCGGTATCGACCAGCGTCATCCCGCCGCGCGTCATGCCCAGTTCCTCGATCAGCGCTTCCTCACAGGGCGCCATGACATCGACGATGGCATTGCCGATGGCGATGACGTCTATGGAAGCTTCAGTCATGAGTGTTCGGGTATCCTCGGTTGTCCGGTCGGGTCCGGGTAGCGCCCGGGCGTGTATTGGGCAATCCACGCGTTGACAGGCAAGGGCGACGGGCGGCAAGCGTCGACCGCATGATCCGTCCGCTTTTCTCGGTCGCCGTGCTGGCGCTGCTTGCCGGCTGCGGCCCCGCCGGGCCCGTGGCCTCGACTCCGGCCCCGCTCAAGGCACCAGCGCCTGCGCTGATCCTGCCCCCGCATGCGCCCGAGAAGATGGAACAACGCTCGGCGGTGATCCACATGCTGCCCGGGCTCGAGGGCGTGATCGGCGCCACACCTGCCGAACTGTCGCGCCTGTTCGGTGCACCGCGGATCGACGTGCTCGAGGGCGATGCGCGCAAGCTCCAGTTCGGCAGCGATATCTGCGTGCTCGACGTCTATCTCTATCCCAAGACGAAGAACGGCGAGCCCGAAGCGACGTACACCGAAGCGCGCCGCGCCAGCGATGGCGCAAGCATGGACAATGTCGCCTGCGTCACCGCGCTGCGCCCGCCGCCTCCGGTCGCCCCCGTCGCGCCGGCTGCTGTGCCGGTACGAAAAAAGAAGGCGCATTGATACGGCGGGTCACCCCCGCCCGATCAACCTCTGCGCGGTCGCGTCCGCAACCTGATCCGACGAGCGCCCCGTCGCATCGGCCTCTTCCCAGATCCCGGCCAACCGTTCGGGAATCTCGCGCAGCTTGTGCTCGACCTCTTCGATCCCGCAGCGCTCACCGCTGATCCGGGAAAGGTACTCGAGCGCCACGGCGATGATCCCGCCGCCATTGATCACGTAATCCGGCGCGTAGAGGATGCCGCGTGCGGCGAGCTTTTGCCCATCTCCAGCGCGCGCAAGCTGGTTGTTCGCACCGCCCGCGACGATCGTCGTATTCAGCCGTGCGATGCCCGCTTCGTCGAGGATCGCGCCAAGCGCGTTGGGGCTGAACACGTCGCATGCGATATCCATGACCGCGTCCGCAGGCACCGTTACCGCCCCCAGCTCCACCGCCAGATTGGCGGCACGCTCCGCATCGACATCGGCAAGCGTGAGCCGGGCTCCCTCGGCCGCAAGCAGGCGCGCGACGCCGCCGCCAACGCTCCCCGTGCCTTGCACCGCGATATGCACGCCGCTCAGATTTTCGCGCCCCAGTTTGTGGCGAACGGCTGCGCGAATGCCGTAGAAGATGCCCCGCGCCGTAAAGGGTCCGGGGTCGCCCCCCGCTGCCGTGGGATCTGTCACAGGGAGGCCCGAAACATGCGACGTGCGCGCGGCGATGGCGACCATGTCACCCTCGCTCATGCCCACGTCCTCCGCGGTGACGTAGCGCCCGCCGAATGCCTCGATCGCATCGCCGAGCGCCGCGAGCATCTCTGGCGTCTTGCGCCGCTCAGGCCCCGCAAGAACCACCGCCTTGCCGCCGCCCACCGGAAGCCCGGCCATCGCGTTCTTGTAGCTCATCCCGCGCGAGAGGCGCAGCGCGTCGCGCATCGCCAGCGCCGGGTCGGCATAATGCCAGAACCGGCAACCGCCCGCGCCAGGGCCGAGATAGGTGGAATGCAGAGCGATGATCGCGGTCAGCCCGCTGGCGCGGTCGTGTACCAGCTCGACTCGCTCGTGCTCGTCGAAATCGGCTTCAGTCCAGAAAGCGGGCATTCATGGCACTCACTTGGAAGCGGTGCCGCACCCGGTTCGGACGGACCGGAAGATAAAAATGGGGCGACCAACGGGTTTCGAACCCGTGACCTCCGGTACCACAAACCGGCGCTCTAACCAGCTGAGCTATGGTCGCCACATCCCGGCGCGCATCTACGCAGTCGGGAAAACCGCGCGGCCCTTACAGACCAGCGCGGGTGCGGGCCTTCGCATAGCAAAGGCGCGCTGAAAAGGAAAAATCGCCGCGAACGCACTCTCGATCGGGAGCCGCACCGCAGACAAGCCGATCAGCCCTTCTTGAGGCTGAGCCCGCCGAAACGCTTGTTGAACTGCGCCACGCGGCCACCGTCCTGAAGCTGCGCCTTGCCACCGGTCCAGGCGGGGTGCGAGGTGGGATCGATGTCGAGCACCATGGTGGCGCCTTCGGTGCCCCAGGTGGAGCGCGTCTCGAAGATGCTGCCATCGGTCATCTGGACCTTGATCAGGTGGTAGTCGGGGTGAGTGTCGGCCTTCATCGTCGGATCTTTCGCTGTGGCCGGTTCCGACCGGCCTCGAAATTGAAGCGGCGCGCATAGCTTCGCTATGCTGCCTTGTCCAGCCTGTCGGCCGAATAGGGGCAAGGCCACCCACGGATGGGGTGGCCTTATCCGGCTAAGCGTCGGCCAGCATCGCCGTGAACGCGACCTCGCAGGTCACCTTGCCGTTCACCGAGGCCTTGCCGGTGAACTTGCAGGTGCGCGAGCGGCGCTGAACGATGGTGGCCTTGAGGTCGAGCAGCACGCCGGGCTCGACCGGGGTGCGGAACTTCGCCTGCTCGATCGCCATGAAGTACACCAGCTTGCCCGTGCCCGCGAGACCCAGCGCCTCGACCGCGAGGATGCCCGCGGCTTGCGCGAGCGCCTCGATCTGGAGCACGCCGGGCATGATCGGGCGGCCCGGGAAGTGACCCTGGAAGAACTGCTCGTTGAAGCTGACCGCTTTCACCGCGTGAATGCTGTCCTCGTCGATCGAGAGTACCCGATCGACGAGCAGCATCGGATAGCGATGCGGCAGAGCCGCGAGGATCCGCGGGATATCATAGGGCGCGCCGGACTTTTCCGCCGCCGCGCCCTGACCCGCAGCCCCGCCGTCATTGGGGCTCATCGCGCGATCAACGGCCTTGCGTCTGCGCGCCAGCACGTGCCGGTGCCGGGGCCTGGCCGCCCTGCTGCTGCGCACGCTGCTCGCGAACTTCGCGCGGCTCCCAGCCGGCGGGCGGCTGCAGCGTTGCCGAAGGAATAGAAACGTTGATCGCGTCGAGCACGTCCTGGTTGAGGTTGTAAGCCGCGTTGTTCGCCGCGACCACCGCCTGCGGGGTCAGAAGCAGCGAAATCCGCTTCTTCGCCATCGCCGCCTTGACCGCGTCGTCAAGCTTGGCCTCGATCTGCTCGTTCACATACGCTTCCGAGTATGCGACCGGCTGAAGGATGCGCTGGATTTCCTGCTGGCCCGCCTGCTGGATACCCTGGATCTGCTGCACTTCCTGCTGCAGCGCGGCCTGGTTGGCACCGGGTGCGGCACGGTCCTTCTCGAACTTGGCAGCAAGCGGCTGAAGCTGCGCCTCGATCTGCGCCTTGCGCGCCTGCGCCTGATCGATCGTCGCCTTGTAGGTGGTCGGGCGCTGCTGCTGCCCAGCCTTGAAAGCGTTGGAATTGGCGACGACCGCGTCGAGGTTCACGACCGCGATGCCCGGGACGAGCGGACCGGTATCCTGCGCGAAAGCGGCAGGAACGAGCGCGGCGGACGAACCGCCCAGGAGGATTGCCGCGAGGACCGCGGACTTGATCGTGTTGGTCATCAGAATTGGGTTCCCACGTTGAAAGTAAACAGCTTGGTGTCGTCGCCAGGCTGCTTGAGCAGAGCCTTGGCAATATCGATGCGGAACGGCCCGAATGGCGAGTTCCAGTTGACCCCGATGCCGACAGAAAGGCGCGGCTTGGGGCTGTTGCCGTAATAGAATTCCTGGAACGACTGCACGAGCGTTGCATCGCCGCAACCGTTACCAGCCTTGGGAAGTACACCCGTGGTATTGGTACCGATCTTGGTCGTGGTGCCGCATGTCTGCGTGTACTCGTACGTCGGAAGTCCCTGATTTTGGTAATTAGCGTCAGAAGTATTGGTATCTTGATTGACGAGAGTAGGCTTCTTGACCCCAAACACCGCACCCATGTCGGCGAAAATCGACGGACGCAGCCCGAGCTCCTTGGCGCCGGAGCCGAGCGGAATCTCCATTTCGGCACGTGCGAGGTAGTAATACCTGCCACCGATCGCGTCATCGACCCACTGGTTACGGTCGGTAGACGGAACCATGACACCACCTGGACCTGCGACGAGGGTCTTCCTGATCACGCGCGGGCCCACGCCGCGAATGTCGAAGCCGCGGATTTGCGGTTCGCCGAGGAAAAAGCGGTCGGTCAGGCGAACCGAGTCTTCGCCAGAGACCGCGCCGTTGTTGCCGATCGGTTTGATTGCCCCCGCCTCGCCGGAAAGCGAGAAGATGAAGCCGTGCCCGGCATTCCAATATTGCGACGCCTTGCCGGTCAACCGGGCGTAATGAACGTCGCCGCCAAGCCCTGCGAAATCGACGCCAAGGCTGGCAACCCGGCCGCGCGTCGGATGGACGCGGTTGTCGAGGGTATCGTAGATCAGTGAGCCGCCGACGATCGAACTCAGCCGCTTGCCGATCGCATCGCACAGATAGCGGCCGGCGAGGATCGGGTCGCACTGCCCATTGGTGTAATATGTCGCCTGATCGAGCGAGACGTCATCGTAGTTCAGCGTGTAGCGGGCGACCGCGGTGACATACTCGGTCAGCGGGACGCCGGTGCGGATCTGGAAACCGGTGGTCGCCTGCTGATACGTGGTGTTGCGAGTCTCACCGTTAAAGTTGAAGCTGTTGAGATCGCGGCGATAGATATCGACACCCAGCGACATGTTCTTGTCGAACAGATACGGCTCGGTGAAGCTCGCCTCGACGCTGCGTGTGTAAGCCGAATAGCTGCCCGACAGGCCAACGGTCTGGCCGCGTCCGCGGAAGTTGTTCTGCTCGATCGAGGCCTGGAAGATGAAGCTCTCGATGCTCGAGTAACCCGCCGAAAGCTGAAGCTGCCCCGTCGGCTTCTCCTCGACATTGGCTTCGAGGATGATCCGGTCGGGCGCGCTGCCAGGCTTCTGCTCGACCTCGAACTTTTCCTGGAAGTACCCAAGCGACTTGATGCGGTTGGTCGAGCGCTTGACCTGGAGCGAGCTGAACGCATCACCCTCGGCCAGACGGAATTCGCGGCGCACCACTTTGTCCTGCGTCAGTGTGTTGCCGTTGACGTCGATGCGCTCGACATAGACACGCGGCGCGTCGGCGACCACGAAGTTGACGCCCATCGTCAGGTTCTTGGGATCGCGCTTGTACTCCGGGCGCGCATCGGCGAACGCATAGCCGAACGCGCCGGCGGTCTCGTTCAGCCGGTCGAGCGTATCCTCAACCAGCTTGGCGTCGTACCACTGGCCCTTGTGCATCTCCTTGGGCAGCGACTTGGTGAGCGCCTCGCTGCTGAAGTCGCGCAGCTGGCTCTGAACCTTCGTGTCGCCGAACTTGTAGCGCTGGCCTTCCTCCACCACGTACGTGATGATGAAGTCCTTCTTGTCCGGAGTCAGCTCGGCCACGGCCGAGACCACGCGGAAGTCGGCATAGCCGTTGGTCAGGTAGAACTGGCGCAGCTTCTGCTGATCGTACGCAAGCCGGTCGGGGTCGTAGCTGGTGCCCGAACTGAACAGCCGGAAAAAGCGCGCCTGCTTGGTCACCATCTGCGTGCGCAGTTCGGATTCGGAGAACTTCTTGTTACCGATGATGTTGATCTGGCGGACGCGCGACTTCGAACCCTCGGTGATCTCGAACACGATATCGACGCGGTTCTGGTCGAGCTGGACCATCTTGGGCTCGACCGTGGCGGCGAACCGCCCCTGACGCTTGTAGAGCTCGATGATCCGCTCGACATCGGCGCGGACCTTCGATCGCGTGAAAATCTGCCTCGGCGCGACCTTGATCTCGGGCGAGATCTTGTCTTCCTTGAGGTGCTTGTTCCCCTCGAACAGAATCCGGTTGATGACCGGGTTTTCCTTGACCTCGATGACCACGTTGCCGGCATTGTTGCGGATCTGAACGTCCGCGAACAATTCGGTGGCGAACAGGTCCTTCAGCGCCTGATCCGCGAGAGCCTGGGTATAGGGCTGGCCGATGCGAAGCTGGGTATATGACAGCACCGTCTGCGGCTCGAGACGCTCGGCGCCGCGCACCTCGATCGCCTTGATCGGGATTGCCGGCGCGGGCGGGGGCGCAGGCGCGGTCGGAGTGTCAGGGGCAGCCGCCGGGCCTGCTGCGGGAGCGCTCGCCGGGCCTGCCGCAGGCGCCGCTGTGGGAACCTGCGCCGCAAGATCAGCCGGGATCCCCGCAAGAACCGTGGTTCCGAGCAGCACCGCCGCGAACGGCGAGGCCTTGCGGGACTGCAACCTGCTTACCATCTTCAATCCCGTCCTCGACACCGTATTCCTGCACCGACTCCGCGGCCGGCGCATGCTGGCGGCGGCTCATGTATCCTTGGGGCAAACGAAACCACGCCACCGCCCCGGAAGCGGTGCCCCATAAAGCAATCCATGGCTAAGTGAAGCCCGCGATTCCCAGCAAAGACCTGCCTGTCAGCCGCCGAAGATCGGCAATTTCGACAGATCGTTGATCGTAACGATCAGCATCAGCGCCAGCACGAATGCCATGCCGGTACGAAACGCCCATTCCTGACTGCGGAACGCCAACGGCTTCCGGCGCACTGCCTCCGCCGCGTAGAAAGCCAGGTGTCCGCCGTCGAGGGTCGGGATTGGCAGCAAATTGATGAATGCCAAATTAATCGAGATAAGTGCCGCAAAACTCACGAATTCTGGCCAACCGAGACTGAGCTGCTCACCTGAATATCGAGCGATCGTCAGCGGTCCGCCAAGCTCCTTGACCGAGCGTTCGCCGGTAAAGAGCTGGATAATCCCGGTCGCCATCATCCGCATCACGCCGAACGTCTGCTGCGTGCCGAGCACGACCGCATCGACCGGCCCGACATGAACGATCTGCGGCCGCGGCGGACCAATGCCGATCCGTCCTATGCGCGCGACGTTGCCGAACTCGTCTTTCTTGTCGATCGCGGCAACTTGCACCGGAACAGAGATGGTCTGCCCATCGCGGCGAATATCGAGCACCACCTGCTGGCCTGGATACGGCACGACATGCGCCGGAATCTCGGTGAAGTTGGCGACCGTGTGGTTATCGATCGCCGTGATCTGATCACCGACGCGCAGCCCCGCGCGCGCGGCCGGTGAACCGCTCTCCAGCATCGCAATCTCGGGCGGGGCAACGACCGTGCCGTAAATCAGGTTGAAACTCGAAAAGATCGCGATCGCGCAGAGCAGGTTGGTCACCGGCCCAGCCGCGACGATCAGCGCACGCTGCCACAGCGGCTTTGCCTGGAACATGTCGGGCTCAACCAACCCCGCGTTGGGGTCACCGGGCATGCTCGCCGCATTCATATCGCCCGCAAACTTGACGTATCCACCCAGCGGAAGAAGCGACAGCTTCCAGCGGGTCCCGCGCCGATCGGTCCAGCCGGTCACTTCGTTGCCGAAGCCGACCGAAAACGCCTCCGCCCGCACGCCGCACCAGCGACCGACAAGGTAATGGCCAAGCTCGTGAAGCACCACCAGCGGCCCCAGCAGCAGCAGGAACGCGCCGATCATCATGAGCAGGGTTGGTGCGGGCACCTCAGGCAAGCTCCATCAGCGACATTGCCCGCAAACGCGCTTCGCGGTCGATCGCCAGCACATCGTCGAGAGAAGCGGGCGGCGGCGGAGCGTATGCGGAAAGGACATTCTCGACATGTGCCGCGATTCGGGTGAACCCAATCTGTCCAGCCAGAAATGCGGCGACCGCGACTTCGTTCGCGGCGTTGAGCACCGCGGGAATTCCGCCCCCAAGCAGCGCCGCCTCGCGGCAGATCCGCGTCGCCGGGAAGCGCACTTCGTCGGGCGCGCGGAACGTGAGCTCACCGATCGCGGCGAGATCGAGTGGTTCGCACGGCGTATCCATCCGTGCGGGCCAGGCGAGCGCCGAGGCAATCGGCACGCGCATGTCGGACGGGCCGAGCTGCGCGAGCGTAGAGCCGTCACGGTACTCGACCATCGAATGTACCACCGACTGCGGATGGACGATGATCCGCAGCTTTTGGAGCCCGACCGGAAACAGATGATGCGCCTCGATCAATTCGAGGCCCTTGTTGAACATCGTCGCCGAATCGACGCTGATCTTCGCGCCCATCGCCCAGTTCGGGTGCTTGACCGCCTCAGTCGGCGTCGCGCGAACGATGCGCTCGGCGGACCAGTCCCGAAAAGGACCGCCGCTGGCAGTCAGCGTGATCCAGCGAATGTCCGTCGGATCGCTCCCCGCCATGCACTGGAAGATCGCATTGTGCTCGGAATCGACCGGCAGCAGCGTCGCACCGTGGCGCAGGACCGCCGCGGTCATCACCTCGCCCGCGGAAACCAGCGCCTCCTTGTTGGCGAGCGCGACCGTGCCGCCGCGCTCGATCGCGGCCATCGTCGGCGCGAGGCCGGCGCAGCCCACGATCGCAGCGACTGTGATGTCGGCCGAGTAGGCAGCCGCCTCGATCAGCGCCTGCTGGCCGGCTGTGGCGGCGATGTTGGTGCCACGCAGTTCCTCGCGAAGTTGGGACAGCAGGCTCTCGTCGCCGATTACAGCCACCTCGGCAGCGAACTCGCGCGCGAGCCGCGCCAGCTCGACGACCCGGTTCTGTGCGGTCAGAGCAACGACCCGCCATTCGCTGCGGTTGCGCCGGATCAGGTCCAGCGTCGAATCTCCGATCGATCCGGTCGAACCCAGGATGGATATGCTACGCACCTTCACCAACCGTTCTCAACTCGCCCAATCGCAAACAAAATCGCCAGTACGAACAGCACCGATAGCAGACCATCCACCCGGTCGAACAGCCCGCCGTGTCCCGGCAGGAGACGGCCCGAATCCTTCACCCCTGCGCGCCGCTTCATCCAGCTTTCGAAAAAGTCGCCCGCTTGCGCGATAACCGCAATGCCGATGCCCGACAGCACGATCAGTGGCCACGATTGCAGCGGATCGTGCAGCAGCAACGTCCCCTGAAGCCGGGCGCAAAGCGCCCATTGCTGGAAAAGCGAACCCGGATCTTGTACCAGGCAGCTGTTCGTCCCGGTCAGCGCGACCGCCATGCTCGCGCCGATGATGCCACCCGCCAGTCCCGACCAGGTCTTGCTCGGACTGATTCGCGGCGCGATCTTCGGCCCGCCGAACGTCCGCCCGGCGAAATAGGCACCAATGTCCGTGCCGATGACGGCGAGCAGAACCGTCAGAACCCAGAAAGCCCCGCCGGGAAAGCCGCGCAGGGTCAACAGGACGTAGACCGCCGCGAGGCAGTAGATCAGCCCTGCCAGGGTCCAGACCACGCGCCTCGGTCCCGATGCATGACCGAGCAGCACGAGCGTGCGCCATTCGAACAGAACGCCCGCGGCGATCGCGATCACGAACAGCGCCCAGACCCACCCGCCAAGCCACAGTGCGGTCCCGGCGACCGCGATCATCACGATCGCGCTCGCCGCGCGAACGCCGAGGTCGGATCGCTTGCCGTCTGGCCCCGGTTCAGCGGCCACCATAACGCCGATCGCGCTCGGCAAAGGCCGCCAGCGCATCGTTCAGGTGCTCGGGGGTAAAATCGGGCCAGAGCACCTCGGTGAAGTAGAGCTCGGCGTAAGCCGCCTGCCACAGCAGGAAGTTCGACAACCGCACCTCGCCCGAAGTGCGGATCAGCAGATCGAGCGGCGGCAGATCGGCGGTGTCGAGTTCGGCGCTGATCGATTCAGGAGTGATCGGCCCCTTGGCGGCGGCACGCGTGGCTGCGCGTGCGATCTCGTCCTGCGATCCGTAATTCAGCGCGACCACCAGCGTTACGCCGGTGTTCGTCGCCGTCCGCGTCAAAGCCTTCTCGACCAGCGCCACCACATCGGGCGCGAATCGCGCATAATCGCCGATGATCTTGAGCCGCACGTTGTTTTTAGCGAATTCTTCGAGGTCGCTCAGGATGAACCGCTTCATCAGGCTCATCAGGTCGGAGACTTCCTCCTCCGGCCGGCGCCAGATTTCAGTGGAGAACGCGTAAAGGGTGAGCGCCTCGAGCCCGATGTGGTGCGCTGCTTTCACGAGCTTGCGCACCGCTTCGACCCCGCGCTGATGGCCGACCACGCGCGGCAGGTGCCGCCGCTTCGCCCAGCGCCCGTTGCCGTCCATGATGATCGCAACATGGCGCGCCCCGCCGGCCGCTGCCTTGAGCGCGGGCGCCCTGTGCTGCGAGCCGGCCGCCGGGCTCACTTGCCGAGGATTTCCTTTTCCTTGCGGCCGAACTCCTCGTCGAGCGCCTTGATCGTCTCGTCGGTCAGCTTCTGCACTTCGGTTTCCGACCGCTTGCGATCGTCCTCCGAGATTTCCTTCTTGTTCTCATCGGTCTTGAGGTTTTCCATCCCATCACGCCGCACGTTGCGCACCGCGACGCGCGCCTTCTCGGCATAGGAACCGGCGAGCTTGGCCAGTTCCTTGCGGCGCTCCTCGGTCAGGTCAGGGATCGGCAGGCGAATGGTGTTGCCGTCATTGATCGGGTTGAGCCCGAGGCCGGCCGAGCGGATCGCCTTCTCGACGGGGCCGATGTTGTTCTTGTCCCATACCTGCACCGAAAGCATGCGCGGCTCGGGCGCCGAGACCGTCGCCACCTGGTTGAGCGGCGTCTGTGCGCCGTATACCGTGACCATGACCGGATCGAGCAACGCGGTGTTCGCGCGTCCCGTCCGCAGCCCGGAAAGGTCGCCCCGGAGCGCTTCGACAGCGCCCTTCATGCGCCGCTCAAGATCGGCCTTGTCGAATTTCGCGGCCATGGCTCAAACTTCCTTCTGCACGATCGTCTTGATGCCCCCGCCCGCGAGCACCTTGGCCAGGTTGCCCTTCTCACGGATCGAGAACACGACGATCGGGATGTTGTTGTCGCGGCACAGTGCCACCGCGCTGGCGTCCATCACCTTCAGGTCTTCGGCCAGCACGGTGTTGTAATCGACCGTGTCGTAGCGCTTGGCATTGGGGTTCTTCTTCGGATCCGAATCGTAGACCCCATCGACGCTGGTGCCTTTGAGCAGCGCATCGCAGTCCATCTCCGCGGCGCGCAACGCCGCGCCCGAATCGGTGGTGAAGAACGGTGCCCCGACGCCCGCGGCGAAGATCACCACGCGGTTCTTTTCGAGGTGGCGCTGCGCACGGCGCAGGATCACCGGCTCGCAAACCTGGTCCATCTGCACCGCCGACTGCACCCGCGTCTTCACGCCGATCTGCTCGAGCGCGTTCTGCATCGCGAGCGCGTTCATGACCGTCGCCAGCATGCCCATGTAATCGGCCGACGCGCGGTTCATGCCCACGGCCGCGCCGGAGATGCCGCGAAAGATGTTGCCGCCGCCGATAACCAGACAGATTTCGAGCCCGGAGTCCTTGGCGGCTTTCACCTCAAGCGCGAGTTCGGCGACGAATTCGGGATCGATCCCGAACTGCTGGCGCCCCATCAGCACCTCGCCCGAAAGCTTCAGCAGGATGCGCTTGTAGGGCTTGCCCATGTGTCCGTTCGTCTCGCTGTCCCGGGGTGCCCCGCCCTTACGGGTGCGATGCGCGAATGCCAAGGGGCGAGCAAGGGATGTCAGACCAGAAGCCGCGACACGACTACCGCACATTTCGATGCCGCGAGAACGATCGCCTTAAGACCGAGGCCCGGCTGCCGTCCTGATCGTCATGACAACGACCTCGGGCACGACCACCTCGACGACCGCCGCCGCCACCGCTGCAAGCGCGACATCGAGTGCGGTGAGCACGCTGATCTCGTCGCTGGGTTCGGGCAGCGGCGTCGATATGACCGCGCTCGCAACGAACCTCGCCAACGCAGAATACGCGGCCAAGCTGGATCGTCTTTCGACTCAGGCGGACACGCTCAAGCAGCAAATCTCAGATGCCGGCAATCTCAAGAGCCTGCTGACGGGCCTGTCGAGCTCGATCGCCACGCGAGTGCGAACCGGCGATCTTTCGCCCCAGCCGCAGATCGCCAATGCCTCGGTCGCGAGCGGCACGCTCTCGGGCACCAGCACGCCGACCGGCAGCTACTCCCTGGAAGTCAGTACCCTCGCAGACAACCAAGTGATGACGAGCCCTGCCTACGCGAGCGGATCGAGCACTGTCGGCGCGGGTACGCTGACACTGCGGTTCGGCACAGTGTCGACCAGCGGCTTCACCCAAGACACAAGCCACACGGCGGTGCCCGTCACGATTCCCGCTGGTTCAAGCTTGAGCGATGTCGCCAAGGCGATCAACGCTGCGGGCGCGGGCGTCACCGCTTATGTCGCGAACGGCAGGAACGGCGCGCAGCTGGTACTCAAGGGCCAGCAAGGCGCAGCCGATGGCTTCGTGCTCGATGCCAGCGAGGATGCGGCGAATCCCGGCCTGTCCAACCTCGCCTGGACGCCCGGCAGCGATCCTACGCAGCTCGTGCGCGGCGCGAAGGATGCGGCCCTGACGATAGACGGCGTCGCGGTCATGTCGGCCAGCAACACCGTCACCGATGCGATTCCCGGGGTTACGCTGAGCCTCACCGGCACCAACGCCGGCGCGCCCACGACGGTCAGCTTCTCGAACACCAGCAGCGCGGTCAGCTCGATGATGTCGGACCTGACCGATGCGCTCAACGACATCGCCAGCACGCTCAAGACCGCGACCGACCCCGCGACCGGCGACCTTGCCCGCGACAGCGGCGCGCGGTCGCTGAAGACCGCGCTGTCGGGGCTCTCCGGGAAGACGATCATGCCGGGTGCCTCAGCCGGCGCGCCGAGCACGCTCGCCGATCTCGGCCTCGTACTCCAGCGCGATGGCAGCTTCACGCTCGACACGGCCAAGCTGTCGAAGACGCTGGCGAGCAATCCCGATGCGGTGGCGGCGATGTTCACCAACGGGCTGTACGGCGTGTTCGGCACGGTCGATTCGCTGGCGCGCACGGTCGCCGATCCATCGAGCGCGACCTCGCTCGCGCACTCGGTCACCACTTACACCGCGGCGCAGACCCAGAATGCCGCACAGACCACCAAGCTGACCGACCAGGAGACCGCCGAGCGCACGCGCCTGATCGCGAGCCTATCCGCCGCCAACACCAGCGTCGGCGCCTCCAAGTCCACGATGTCGATGCTGCAAGACCAGATCGACGCGTGGAACAAGAGCACCAGCTGATGCTGTTGCAGCGTTCACCCGACGAAGCCTATCGCCGCGTCGATTTCGACGCCCGGGTCGCGTCCGCACGCCCGGCCGAGCTCGTGGCGCTGTGTTACGAGCGCCTGATCGAGGCGCTGGGCACCGCGATGCTCGCCAGCGATCGCGCCGATCGTGCACGCAAGAGCGACGCGCTGACCCGCGCGCTCGCCGCGGTCATGGCCCTGCGGCTGGGGGTCAAAGGGCAGGACGGCGTGTCTGCCGCCCTCCTCCAGCTTTACGAGGGATCGGCGCAGACCATCCTCGACAGCGTGATCGATTTCGACGCCGCCGCGATCGGCCGCCTGCGCGAGGACATCCGCGAAATCGCCGCCGCGCTCACCCCGCGCCCGCAGGTCGCCTGAGGCACTCCGCGCCGCCCGAACCCATCGCGCATCGCAGGCTCTGAAGCAGGGCGATCTGCCGCACTGCGAATGTGCGAGTGCAGCATCCATTCTCAGTCGAAGTTATTGAATCATCTCTCCGTTTTGGACCCGACTGCGCACGACCCCTAGGCATTAACTGCTAAGGATAACTGCATGAGCAACGAAGTCCGGATCAGCCTGATCGATCGTGACATGCGGCGCCGAGCGGCCATCGCACACTCCTTGGCCAGCGGCGGCATTCCCGTGGAACCGCTTGAAAGTGCGGATGAACTGATCAAACGATGGCCTTCGGACGGCGTGATCCTCGCTCACGACGCGGGCGACACATTGCATGCGCTGATGCGCCATATCGGACATTCAGGAAGCTGGCTGCCGATCGCGGTCTACTCGGAAGAGCCCACGCCGGTACACATCGTCGATGCGGTACTCGAAGGCGCGATCGCCTATCTCGCATGGCCGTTCGGGCTCGACGAGATGCGCGAGGCGATCGACGCGGTCGAGCAGCGCGCAGATCGCCTCGGCGGCGCCAAAGCGCGCGAGGCCGTGGCGCGCAGCCGGATCGATCGCCTGACCCGCCGTGAGCGCGAGGTGCTGCAGGGTGTCGCCACCGGGCTGTCCAACCGCAAGATCGGCGAGACCTTGGCGATCAGTCCGCGAACCGTGGAAATTCACCGCGCCAACATGCTCACCAAAATGGGCGCAAGTCACACTTCCGAAGCGATCCGGCTGGCTATCGAGGCATCGCTGATCGCGTAAGCGGCGACGGCCGCACGCGGCCGACCCGCTGGGCGGCGAGCCGACGGCGCGGGGCGTCCCGCCGTCGGCTCGCTTGAGTTCCGGCGTCAGGAACAGGCTCGTGCAAAACGACCATTCGTCCGATCGCAGATCACATTTCTGGCGCGCTTCCGGAACGACATGCGTAATGCACGACCTTCGTTGCAGACCATTCAAAGCATGGCCAAAGTCTCTGCATGACAGCACCTTGTGGCATTCGCCCTGATCTTCCCGCATGGACCGTAGAAAGCACCACGCACGTCCTCGATGATCGCTGGATCAGCGTTCGGGCCGACTCCTGCCGAACCTCGGAAGGAGTCGAGATCGCGCCTTTCTATGTTCTCGAATATGCCGATTGGGTCCAGATCGTCGCTTTGGACGACCACGACCATATCGTGCTGGTCGAGCAGTATCGGCACGGCCTGGGCATCACCTCACTGGAGCTTCCGACCGGCGGCATGGAGCCGGAGGACATCGATCTTCTGGACACAGCGCGGCGCGAATTGATCGAGGAGACGGGATTCGAGGCCAATGGCTGGAGGCACATCGCCACGCTTGCGCCGAACCCCGCGAACCAGAACAACCGGTGTCATATCGTGCTTGCGACCGGTGCGCGGCCCTGCACCGTGCCAAACGAAGATCCGACGGAACGCATCAGGCTCTGCCGCGTCCCCGTGGACGAGGCTGTGCGCCTCGCCCGCAGCGGCGCGATCGTCCAGGCGCTTGATGTCGCCGCCCTGGCTCTGGCGCTCAGCGAGATCGGCAGGTGGTAAGGCTTATCTGAACGGCGACGGCCCGCGGCCACGCAAGACCGCCTCGCCCAGATTGCATAGTGGACCGCCCGAACGCAGCGAGATAACCTTCGGACGGGCAGTTCTTGGGAGGATTACAGTGAAACTGATGGCCGGCTCGCTCATTGCGATGGCATTCTTGGCGTTGCCCCCATTGGCGCATGCCGAAGCTGCATCAGCGCTTGCGCCGGCTGCGACGGCCACGCCCGCTGCCGAGCCGATAGACCCCGCTCGGCTCGCCGCCGCGACGCAAGTTGCCACCGCTCTCATGCCGCCCGGCACGTATGCGAAGATCATGAACGGTACGCTCGATAAACTGATCGGCTCGATGACCGACAGCATGTTCGCGATGCCGATCGCGGATATCGCGCGCATGACCGGTCAAAAGCCTGAAGAGCTCAAGGGTCTCGGACAAACCAGCACTGCACAGATCATGGCCATCCTCGACCCGCATTACCGCGAGCGAACACAGCGGATGATGAAGTCGATGTCCGACGGGATTGCCGCCTTGGTCGTTCAGTTCGAGCCGGACATCCGCGCTGGAATGGCCGAAGCCTACGGCCGCCACTTCACGCTCGATCAATTGAATGACCTCAATCGTTTCTTTGCCACGCCCACCGGCCATGCGTACGCAGCAAATTCGATGATCATTGGCGCCGATCCCGCCGTCCTGGCGAAGACGCAGGCGATGATGCCGGTGATGATGAAGCAAATGCCCGACATCATTAAGAAGGCGATGGCTGCGACGGCCGATCTCCCGCCGCCCCGCAAGCCCGATCAGCTAACACCTGCCGAGCGCGCTGAACTCGAAAAGCTGTTGGGCGCACCGGTGTCGCCCAGGACCTGAAGGCGACCGAAGCCGCCTTCAGGCAAGATCACGTCAGGGTTTGGGCACCGCGTAAAGCCCGCAAAGCTTGTTGCCATCGGGATCGCGCAAGTACGCAAGGTACAGATCGCCAAATGCGGCCGAGCGGATGCCCGGCGGGTCCTCCACCGAAGTACCTCCATTTGCGACGCCCGCGTCATGCCATCTGTCGACTTCCGCGCTACTGCCGAAGCCAAAGCCAACGGTGCAGCCATTGCCCACGGTCGCAGCCTCGCCGTTGATAGGCGTGGTCACCATGAACATCCCGCCGTTGTACGTATAAATGATCCGGCCGCTCGGATCGAGCATGCCCGGCGTACCGCCGACCGCCGTGAACACCGCGTCGTAGAATTTCTGCGAACGATCAAGGTCGTTCGAACCGACAACGTTGTGACTGTACATCGTTTGGATCCCCTCCAGTTGAAACCAGATTTCCTCGCTCAATAAACCACGACACTGCGGATGCTCTCGCCCGCGTGCATCAAGTCGAAGCCCTTGTTGATATCGTCGAGCGTCAGGACGTGCGTGATCATCGGATCGATCTCGATCTTGCCGTTCATGTACCAATCAACGATCTTGGGCACATCCGTCCGGCCCTTGGCCCCGCCGAACGCGGTGCCGCGCCAGTTGCGGCCCGTCACCAGCTGGAACGGCCGCGTGCTGATCTCCTTGCCCGCCTCGGCGACACCGATGACGATCGAGGTGCCCCAGCCGCGGTGGCAGCATTCGAGCGCCTGGCGCATAACGTCGGTATTGCCGGTGCAATCGAACGAATAGTCCGCGCCGCCATCAAGCATCGCGACAAGATGCTGGACCACGTCGGTCACATCGCGCGGATTGACGAAGTCCGTCATACCGAAGCGCCGGCCCCATTCCTCCTTGGCAGGATTGAGATCGACCCCGACGATGCGGTCCGCCCCTGCCATACGCGCGCCCTGGATCACGTTGAGCCCGATGCCGCCCAAGCCGAACACCACGACGTTCTCGCCGGGCCGCACTTTGGCCGTGTTGACCACTGCCCCGACGCCCGTCGTAACGCCGCAACCGACATAGCAGCTCGCCTGGAACGGCGCGTCCTCGCGAATTTTGGCGACCGCGATCTCGGGCAGCACGGTGAAGTTCGAGAACGTCGAACAGCCCATGTAATGAAAGATCGCCTCGCCCTTGTAGCTGAACCGGCTGGTGCCGTCGGGCATCAGGCCCTTCCCCTGCGTGGCGCGGATCGCGGTGCACAAGTTGGTCTTGCCCGACAGGCAGGCTTTGCACTGGCGGCACTCGGGCGTGTAGAGCGGGATCACGTGATCGCCCGGCGTCACGCTGGTCACTCCGGGGCCGATCTCGCGGACGATACCCGCACCCTCATGACCCAGGATCGAGGGGAAGATGCCCTCACTGTCGAACCCATCGAGGGTATAGGCGTCGGTGTGGCAAATGCCCGTCGCCATGATCTCGATCAGCACTTCGCCTGCCTTGGGGCCTTCGAGATCGACCTCGATGATCTCGAGCGGCTGTTTGGCGGCAAAAGCGACGGCGGCGCGGGTCTTCATCGGTGGTTCGGCTCCCTCGTATCGTCCTTGCTATAGCGCGAGCGAACCGGGCGCTGGCAAGCGGTTCTTCGCGCCGCCACACGAGCCTCCTGCTTGTGCTGTCGTGCTTGCGCGGCGGGGCGCAGATTGGTAGGGCGCGCTTCCCTCGATCGGTGGCCCGATGGCGGAGTGGTGACGTAGCGGACTGCAAATCCGCGCACGCCGGTTCGATTCCGGCTCGGGCCTCCAATTTTGCTCTGGTTTGCTTAAGCAGTGCCAGTGCCTGCGGCTCGGCGGCATGAGCCAGCTCTGGACGCCGCGCTTCGAAGCCCAAAGCAAAGCGGTGAGGAAGCTGACCGTGAGGACATCGG
Source organism: Actinobacteria bacterium 21-64-8 (assembly GCA_903970225.1). Taxonomy (GTDB): domain Bacteria; phylum Pseudomonadota; class Alphaproteobacteria; order Sphingomonadales; family Sphingomonadaceae; genus Novosphingobium. The sequence goes on from CAJCHR010000386.1 coordinate 27,889, forward strand.
CCTCGCGCTTGAGCACGACCTCTTCCGCTTTCAAATCGCGCAACCGTCCATCGACTATGCGACGATCTGACGCGCAGCTCGCATCACGCTGCCGTCCAGAGGCAGGTCATCATCTTCAGGGTCTGCCATGGTCGTCACTCTCAGACGGCTCGGAGCAATTTGGCAATGGTAGTCCGAAGGCGGCTGTAATCCTACGCACTCCATCCGTGACTGGTCGTACCGCCAGGTCCTGCAACCGCTCGGCTGATGAGATCAGCTTAGCGCCACATACCTCGCGATCTTGAGTCGATCGGCGACGATGTAAGCTATGAGTGGCACGACGAGCCCGATCACGACAATGCTTGGCAACAGCAGCGTTGGATCCTCCAATCCGAACAAACTCCGAAGCACGATTCTAGCACCGGCAATGCACATGATGTGAAGTACGTAGATCGAGAGGCTGTGCTGCCCGATGAACTTCAGCCACCCGGGCAGTCGCTTTTCATTGGTCGCGAACACGGCGCAGATCGCAACCGTTGCCAAGATCGCCGCGAAGAACGAACGAAACCCCCACGCTTCTCGCGCGATCGAGGCCGACTCGAGCCCATACAGGCGCGGACCGAGGCCGTGAGTGACCCGCGCCACGACGAGCGCGACTGCCAACGCTCCGAGAAATAATAGCGAGCTCACGAGCACAACCCGTGCGGAGGACAACCAGGTCATGAACGGCCGCGTCGAACCGAGGAGGACGCCGAGCGCGTAGTAAGGCGCCATCTTGCAGGCTTGACCGAGCAGGTTCGGTATCAACCCCTGCTCGAACAGCGAAGCCAGCACGAATGCCACGATAAGCAAACCGATTGCACCGACGCGCGGCAGAACCACCCAGCTCAGAAGGTGCAGGGCAAGCAGCGCGTAGAGGAACCAGAATTGCGCCGGCGGGGCGATCGGCATGGACAGCAGGTCGTGGGCGAGGCCAGTGGACGGAGTATTCGTGTATTTGGCAGCTAAGGCTCCCAAGATGAGCTGGATGGCTCCCCACAGGAAATACGGCCATACGATCGAGACGCCCATCCCGCGGACGAATTTGGTGCTGTCCCGTTCAACACGACCGAGGACGAACAAGCCCGACAAGAAGAAAAACAACGGCATGTGGACGACGTAGATCGACAGGAACATGGGTCGGAACCAGTCAGGATGCGGAACGACGCCAGCATCGATCAAGCCGCCAGATGCGTGGCCCAGCACCACGAAGAACATGGCAAAGCCCTTGACGTGATCGACCCATTCGATCCGTGGCGCCGGCGCTCTCGGTTCTGCGACTGAGGCTGCCTGCAAAGCTCCTGGGGCACCCTCGGCTATTTGGTTTGCCAAGAATCCTTGCCCCGAAATAGCCGCTGCTCGCCGTTATAACGCGCTAGTCATAAATTATCGTCAAGCTTTTTTCAAATTTGGCGTCGGAATTAGTGACGCGCAAAATTGATACACATGTCTCAATCTGTAACTTGTCGTATTTATGACCCTTGATTACGCGATAATAATCAATTCATATTAAGAATATCGCTTAACATTCATGATAAAGGTGGCGCGCATCGGGATGCGATCGTTCGCTTCGCCGCTCATCCATCCAATCACTCTGCGTGCCCGATCGGCGCGCCTGCACCATCGAGCGGTTGCACTGCCGGTGCGACCGCTCCTCGTCCGCTCCGTTCTTGCTGATGGGAGGCCAAGGTCGCCGACGCGGGCTCGTCGGCCTCTCAGTCTTCGCTGAAAGCCGCGCGCGGCCGCAGAATTGAGCGCGTTGGCGGGCCGATCCTACGGGTTAGGGGCAGCCACCTCGGTCAGCGGGTTGATCGGTCCTCGCCGGCTGCCGACCCACTCGCCCCACAGTTGCACGAGCGCGGCCATGATCGCGGGACCGATGAACAGCCCGACCAGGCCCCAGGCTTCGAAGCCGCCGAGAATGCCG
>CAJCHR010000387.1 GCA_903970225.1 Actinobacteria bacterium 21-64-8
TCCCCCTCCCCCGGTGGGGGAGGATCTTACCCATCACATATTCGGATAGTTCGGGCCGCCGCCGCCTTCGGGCGCGACCCATTCGATGTTCTGGGTCGGGTCCTTGATGTCGCAGGTCTTGCAGTGGACGCAGTTCTGCGCGTTGATCTGCAGGCGCGGTGCGCCCTCTTCGACACCGACGTACTCGTACACGCCCGCCGGGCAGTACCGTGCCTCGGGTCCCGCATAGATCGGCAGGTTGATCCGCGTCGGAACGGTCGGGTCCTTGAGCACCAGGTGGACCGGCTGGTCCTCCTCGTGGTTGGTGAACGAATAGGACACGCTGGTCAGCCGATCGAAGCTGAACACGCCGTCGGGCTTGGGATAGGCGATCGGCTTGTAGAGATCGGCGCGCTGGGTTTCGCTCGCGTCGGTGTGATGCTTGAGCGGCTTGGCGATGCCGAAGCCCAGCAGCGTGCGCAGCCACATGTCCGCACCGGCGAGGACCGTGCCGATGGTGCCGCCCCACTTGGCGACGAGCGGCTCGGCGTTCTGGACCAGCTTGAGCTCTTTTGCGATCCAGCTCGAACGGACGGCCGCATCGTATTCGGAAAGCTCAGTATTCTCGGCGCCCGAGCCTATCGCTGCAGCGATCGCCTCGGCGGCGAGAATGCCGCTCTTCATCGCGGTGTGGCTGCCCTTGATCCGCGGCACGTTGACGAAGCCGGCCGAGCAGCCCGCGAGCACGCCGCCCGGGAACGCCAGCTTGGGCACCGACTGCCAGCCGCCCTCGTTGATCGCGCGCGCACCGTAGGAGACGCGCTTGCCGCCCTCCAGGATCTCGCGGATCGCCGGGTGTGTCTTCCAGCGCTGGAATTCCTCGAACGGGTAGACGTACGGGTTCTTGTAATCGAGCGCGGTGACGAAACCGAGCGCGACCTGGTTGTTCGCCTGATGATAGAGGAACGCACCGCCCCAGGTGTCGCTCTCCGACAGCGGCCAGCCCTGCGTGTGGATCACGCGGCCCGGCTCGTGCTTGGCGGGATCGATATCCCACAGTTCCTTGATGCCGATGCCGTAGACTTGCGGCTGGCAATCGGCCTCCAGATCGTAGCGCGCTTTCAGGCGCTTGGTCAGGTGACCTCGCGCGCCTTCGCAGAACACGGTGTATTTGCCGAGCAGGTTCATGCCCGGCATGAAATCGGGCTTGGGCTCACCGTCGCGGCCTACACCCATATCGCCGGTCTGCACGCCGATCACCGCGCCGCTCTCGTCATAAAGAATCTCGGCCGCGGCGAAGCCGGGGAAGATCTCGACTCCCAGTTCCTCGGCCTTGCCAGCGAGCCAGCGGCACAGATTGCCGAGCGATCCGGTGTAATTGCCGTGGTTCGACATCAGCGGCGGCATGATCAGGTGCGGCATCGGGAACTTGCCCGATTTGGTGAGCAGCCAGTGCCAATTGTCGGTCACCGGGGTCTCGGCGAGCGGGCAGCCGTCCTCGCGCCAATCGGGCAGCAATTCGTCGAGCGCCTTGGGATCGACCACCGCGCCCGAAAGGATATGCGCGCCGATCTCCGATCCCTTTTCGAGGATGCAGACCGAAAGCTCCGGGTTCACCTGCTTGAGCCGGATCGCAGTTGCGAGCCCCGCAGGACCGCCACCGACGATGACGACGTCATACGGCATGGATTCGCGTTCGATCGTTTCGGCGCTCATTACGGTCCCGGGCCTTCGTTTTTCGGTGGTTTGCTTTGCCTAACGCCTTGATTGGTGCGGCAGGCTTGGTCAAGACCCGCGCATGGACGCTCGCGCGAATTCCCCGTTTTCGGAACCGATCGGGCCTGCGGAGCAGATCGCGGGCATGCTCGACTGGTGGGCCGATGCCGGCGTCGACTATGTGTTTCGCGAAGAGCCCCGGGAATGGCTCGCACCGCCGCCCGCGGCAGAGCCGATTGCCCAGCCCGAGCAGCGCACGGCCGCGGCGCGTGCGCCCGCGCCCGCGCCCGCCGCACCTATTTCGCAGGATCGCGCCGATTGGCCTTCCGATCTTGCCACCTTCGCCGGCTGGTGGCTGGCCGAGCCGTGGCTCGACGCTGGCCGCAAGCAAGGCAGAGTTCCGCCGCGAGGGACGGCCGGTGCGCGGCTGATGGTGCTTGTGCCCCAGCCCGAATCCGATGACGGCGAAACCCTGCTCTCGGGGGCGCAGGGAAGGCTAATTGCCGCCATGCTCGCGGCGATCGGAATCGCACCTGCAGAGGCCTACATCGCCAGCGCAATTCCGCGCCACACCCCGGCAGCCGACTGGAACGAAATCCACGCGCGCGGGTTGAACGAGGTGCTGCTTCACCACGTCGCGCTGGTGGGGCCGGAACGTGTGATCGCATTCGGAGACACCGTTCTGTCGCTTCTCGGCAACGATCCACCGAATATCACTGCCCCCCTCTGCATAAATCCTGTTGGAAGTGACCCGATTCCGCTGCTCGCGCTGCGCAGTCTGGAAGGGTTGTTGGCGCGTCCGGGCTGGAAAGCGGATGCGTGGCGGAAATGGCTGGCGTGGACCCGGTGATCGGGACGCCTGCAAAGGGTTTGAAAGCGGGGACGGTTTGTTAAGAGCAGGGGGAAGGACCAGGCGGCTCGTCGCGCTCGGTTGCGCGCTGGTCGGTTTGATCGGAGCCGCGGGCTCGTCTTATGCCAACAGCGCCGCCGTCGATTATTTCCGCCTTCGTGCTGACCGCAGCAACGTGCCCACGCTGCTCACGCAGGACGAGCGCGACTTCTACAAGAGCCTGTTCAGCGCGATCGATCGCAAGGACTGGAACCAGGTCCAGACTCTCTTCGCACAGAAGACCGACGGCCCGCTCCATCAGGAAGCGCTCGCCGAATATTTCCTGCGTGACGGCGGGCCAAAAGCCGATCCGGACAAGCTCGCCACCTGGCTGGCGGGCGGCGTCAGCTTGCCGCAGGCCGACCAGATCGAGCGCCTCGCGACGCGGCGCGGGCTGACCGCGATGCCCTCGCTGCCGAGCGAGCAGAGCTTCTTCAAGTTGCCGCTGCTGCCCAAGCGCACCAAGCCGCGCCCGATCGATGACCGCACGATGCCCGCCGTCGTCGCCAACGCGATCTACGAGCGGATCAAGGGCGACGATCCGATCGGTGCCCGCCAGCTTCTCGACGGCATCGATTCCTCGCTCAGCAACGAGGCGCGCGCCGAATGGCGTCAGCGCGTTGCCTGGAGCTATTACATCGAGAACGACAACACCAACGCCTACCAGCTTGCCCAGTTGTCCGCGCAAGGCGGATCGGGCACCTGGGTCGGCGAAAGCTGGTGGACCGCAGGGCTCGCCGCATGGCGTCTGGGCGATTGCGACAGCGCCGCCGATGCTTTCAGGAACAGCGCGACCACCGCAGACAACACGGAACTGCGCGCCGCCGGGCTCTACTGGCAGAACCGCGCGCTCGTGCGCTGCCGCAAGCCCGAACTGGCCGGCGCAGTGCTGCGCTCGGCGGCCAACATGGGCGACACGCTGTACGGCATGCTCGCCGCCGAGCAGCTCGGTCTGAAGCCGCCGCCCGAGCAGACCGGCGCGGACTTCAGCCTGACCGACTGGCAGGCACTGCGCGATGTCGGCAACGTTCGCGTTGCGGTCGAGCTCTCAGAGGTGGGCCAGGACGGGCTCGCCGACGAAGTGCTGCGCCATCAGGCCAAGATCGGCGATCCCACGCAATATGCGCCGCTGACGCGTCTGGCGCGCGATCTCGGCCTGCCTTCTACCCAGCTGTGGATGGCCTACAATGCGCCGGCTGGCGGACGGCCCGAGCCGGCGACGCGCTTCCCCACGCCCAAGTGGACCCCGGTCGGCGGCTGGGCGGTCGATCCCGCGCTGGTGTTCGCGCACACGCTGCAGGAGTCGCGCTTCCGCACCGACGTCGTCAGCCCGGCCGGCGCCTATGGCCTGATGCAGGTTCGCCCCGGCGCCGCCACCGACATCGCGCGCAAGCAGGGCCGCAACTTCGACCGCACCATGCTTTCCAAACCCGGCACAAACTTCGAGGTCGGCCAAAGCTATCTCGAACAACTCCGCGACCAGCATTGCACCGACGGGCTGCTGCCCAAGGTGATCGCCGCCTACAATGCCGGCCCCGGCCCGGTCGAGGCGTGGAACGCGACCGCGCGCGATGGCGGTGATCCGTTGCTCTACATCGAGTCGATCCCGTACTGGGAGACGCGCGGCTATGTGACGACCGTGTTGCGCAATTACTGGGTGTATGAGGCGCAGACCGGTAAGCCGGCCTCGACCAGCCGCGCGGCCTTGTCG
>CAJCHR010000388.1 GCA_903970225.1 Actinobacteria bacterium 21-64-8
CTGATCGGCCAGGACGCGATGGTCCAGACGCTGGGCAACGCGATCCGGCGCGACCGGCTGGCGCACGCCTTCCTGATGACCGGCGTCCGCGGCGTCGGGAAGACCTCGACCGCCCGGTTGATCGCGAAGGCGCTGAACTGCATCGGTCCGGACGGGCAGGGCGGTCCCACGATCGACCCCTGCGGCGTCTGCGAACCCTGTCGCGCGATCGCGGAGGGCCGTCACATCGACGTGATCGAGATGGACGCCGCGAGCCACACCGGCGTCGACGACGTGCGCGAGATCATCGAGGCGGTGCGCTATGCGGCGGTCTCGGCCCGCTACAAGATCTACATCATCGACGAAGTCCACATGCTCAGCCGCAACGCGTTCAACGCGCTGCTCAAGACGCTGGAGGAACCGCCCGCGCATGTGAAGTTCCTGTTCGCGACCACCGAGGTCGAAAAGCTGCCGGTGACGGTGCTCTCGCGCTGCCAGCGCTTCGATCTGCGCCGGATCACCGCGCCTCTGCTGGTCAGGCAGTTCGCCGATATCTGCAAGGCGGAGGGCGTGGAGGCCGACGGAGAAGCGCTGGCGATGATCGCCGCCGCTGCCGAAGGTTCCTCGCGCGACGGGCTTTCGATCCTCGACCAGGCGATCGCGCATGCCGACCTCGATGGGGGGAGCCAGATCACCGCAGCCCAGGTGCGCGACATGCTGGGTCTTGCCGACAAAGGCGTGCAGCGGGCGCTGCTCGATGCGCTGCTCGCGGGCGAAAGTGCCAAAGTGCTCGAACTGGTCGAGGCGCAGTTCGCACTGGGCGTCGAGCCGCTGGCGTTGCTGCGCGGGGCGATGGCGTTGGTCAGCCGCATCACGGTTGCGCAAGTGAGCGGGACGTGTGCGGACGCGGTCTCGGCCGAGGAGCGCGAGGCGATCGAGGGCTGGGCCGCCGCATTGCGGCCCGGACGGCTGCATCGGCTGTGGCAACTGCTGCTCAAGGGCCACGAGGAAGTGCGCACCGCACCCGATCCGCTGATCGCCGCCGAGATGGCGCTGCTGCGCGTGATGCATGCGGCCGACATGCCCGATCCGGGCGAGTTGGCGAAGCGGCTGGAGCAGGCCGCGTTGGCAGGCCCGGGGCCGGGCGGCGACTCGTCCGCGTCTTCGTCCGGCACGCGCGCATCGCTGAGCTGGCCCGAACTTGCCGACCGGGTCGAGGCGACCGGCAAGGTCATGATCTCGCAGATCATGCGCGACTGGATTCGGGTCGAGAGCGTCGAGCCCGGGCGCTTGCGCTATGCCGTCGCACCCGGAGGTCCGAAAGATCCATCGGCGGACATCCGCGCTGCGCTCGAGAACGCGACGCAAATGGACTGGGAGCTCGAGCGCATCGGCGAGGGCGGGGCGCCGACGCTGCGCGAAGCGCGCGCGGCCGATGCGTCCGCGAAAGTCGATGCGATCCGCCGCGATCCGCTGGTCGAAGCCGCGCTGGCCGCGTTCCCGTCGGCCGAATTTGTCGAAGACGAACCCGAAACGCGCAGTTGGCGCGACCGGGCCTAGAGAGAGCAAGACCCATGAAATCGATGGAAGAGATGATCCAGGCCGCCCAGGCGGCCGCCGAGACCATCCAGAAGCAGATGAACGATACCCAGAGCAAGCTCGACGGGATCGAGGTCGAGGGCGTGTCGGGCGGCGGGCTGGTCAGGATCAAATGCTCGGCCAAGGGCCGCGTGATCGGCGTGGCGATCGACGACAGCCTGCTCACGCCGGCCGAGAAACCGATCCTCGAGGACCTGATCGCCGCGGCTTACAACGACGCGCGCGCCAAGGCCGATCGCGTCGCCAGTGACGAACTCGCCAAGGCACAGCAGGGTATGGGCCTGCCGCCGGGGTTCAAGCTGCCGTTCTGAGCAATGTCATAAAGTGGCTTCCGGCTTGCAACTCCCGGTCCGGATGCGCTTTTCTTAACTCAGGTTAGCGAATCGTGGTAGGACGCCTGCGTCGAAGCACGCAGGTGCGTCCATTTTTCGCGCACTTGCGTCCTTTGCCCCATATCGGAACCGTTCTGACGTTAATCGGTTTGACTTGGCACACCGAATATGGGCGACGGGCGGACGATGAGCGAAAGTGATTTCCAGGTCGATCTGACCAATTGCGATCGGGAGCCGATCCACCAGCTGGGCGCGATCCAGCCAGTCGGGTTCCTGATTGCGGTCAGCATGGACTGGGTCGTCGCGCGCGTTTCTGCCAACATCCGTGCGTTTCTGGGTTTTGAGCCAGCGGATCTGATCGGCAATCCGTTGTCCGATTTCATCGATCCGGACCTGCTGCACGATATCCGCAATCGCATTGCCTATCTCGTCAATTCCGACACGATCGAGCGTATTTTCGGATGCCGGCTGGCGAAGAATGGACGGCCGTTCGATGTCGCGATCCACTTCGCGGGGCGCCAGATCATCATCGAGGCGGAACCCGGGAGCGATCGCAGCACCGATTCGACCAGCATGGTGCGCTGGATGATGTCGCGGCTCGACAACCAGCCCGACCTCGATGCGTTCTACCGCGAAGGCGCACGGCAGGTGCGCGCGCTGCTCGGTTACGACCGGGTCATGGTCTACCGGTTCGCGCCCGATGGCCATGGCGAGGTCGTTTCCGAGGCGGTCAAGCCGGGGATCGGCTCGTTCAAGGGACTGCATTATCCCGCAAGCGACATCCCGCGTCAGGCGCGGGAGCTCTATCTGCGGAACCTGATCCGCGTGATCCACGATGTCAGCGCGCAGCCGGTGCCGGTGATCCCGGTGCTCGACGAGGAGCGCAGACCACTCGACCTGTCGCTGTCGGTGCTGCGGTCGGTGTCACCGATCCACCTCGAGTACCTGAAGAACATGGGCGTCGCCGCTTCGCTGTCGATCTCGATCATCGTCGACGAGAAGCTCTGGGGCCTGTTCGCGTGTCATCATTACACGCCGTTTTCGCCCCCGTTCGAGCGGCGCTCGCTGGCCGAGTTGTTCTCGCAGATGTTCTCGCTGCGCCTCGAAAGCCGCGAGCGGCGTGCGATGGTGGAGTACGAGCGGCGCGCACGTGACATATCCGACCAGATGCTCGGGGCGGTCGCGTCGAACGAGACGCTGCTCAACGATCCCGACTGGCTGGGTGATATCCTGACGAGCACGATCCCGGCGGACGGGGTCGGTGTCTGGATCAACGGCAGCTATGCATTCTCGGGCACCACGCCGCCGACGGACGACTTCCGCCGGATCGTGCGCGCGCTGAACGGCACTGCGGCAGGCAAGGTCTACGCGACCGACAACATCGCCTCGCTGGTGAGCGGAGCCGAGCGTTTCGCTCACCAGTCGTCGGGACTGCTGGCGATCCCGATCTCGCGCAGTCCGCGCGACTATGTCGTGCTGTTCCGCATGGAGATGAAGGAAGCGGTGCGCTGGGCGGGCGATCCGCACAAGCCGACGGAGCTGGGTCCCAACGGCCCGCGCCTGACCCCGCGCGGCAGCTTCAGCGAATGGCTGGAGGAGGTCGAGGGGCATTCGAAGCCGTTCACGCCGTCCGAACTGCGAGTCGCCGAAACGCTGCGCGCGACGCTGATCGAGGTGGTGCTGCGTCTCGCCGACGAGGCGGCGGCCGAGCGGCATAGCGCGAACGCGCGGCAGGAGTTGCTGATCGCCGAGCTCAATCACCGCGTGCGCAACATCCTGGGCGTGATCCGCGGACTGATCCGCCAGTCGCGGCCGGACAGCGAGGAAGTGAAGGATTTCGTCCAGGTCGTCGACGGGCGCATCCACGCGCTCGCCCGCGCGCACAACCAGATCACCGACGACCACTGGGGCCCCGCGCCGTTCGAAGCGCTGATCGACGCGGAAGCGGCGGCGTTCGCGGCGAACAAGCAGAATTCGATCCATGCCAAGGGGCCGCCAGTGCTGCTCAACCCGCAGGCTTATTCGACGATGGCGCTGGTGGTGCATGAACTGGTCACCAACTCGACCAAATACGGCAGCCTTTCGGGTGAGGGCCAGGTCGATCTGACCTGGGATATCGATCATCTCGGCGATCTGGTCGTGCGCTGGCACGAGACCGGCGGGCCGTTGGTCGAAAAGCCGACTCGCAAGGGCTTCGGCACGACGATCATCGACCGCTCGGTGCCTTACGATCTGGGCGGCAAGGCGGAGATCAATTACGATCCCGGCGGCGTGCGTGCGCAGTTCTGCATTCCCAAACGCCACGTTTCCGAGCCTCGGGTTTCGGCGCGCTCACCGATCCGCCTGCCCCACGCGGAGCGCCGGCAGGAGGTGCCGGTCCAGCCCGAACTGCTTACCGGCGTTACCGTGCTGCTGGTCGAGGACAGCCTGATCATCGCGCTCGACGCCGAGGATATCCTGCAGCGGTTCGGCGCGACGATCGTCACCGCCTCGACTCTCGACGCGGCGCATGACCGGCTGGGGGAGATGCGGCCGGATCTTGCGATCCTCGACATCAACCTGGGCGACCAGACCAGTTTCGCGATCGCCGACCGGCTGAGCGATCTGGGGATTCCGTTCTTCTTCGCCTCGGGTTATGGCGAGCAGGCCAAGCTGCCGATGGAGCACCGCGCGCGGATGGTCGTGCAGAAACCCTATACGACCGGAAACATCGTGCGTAGCATCGAGGACGTCCTGGGAATTGGAACGCGCGATAGCAATTGAGACAGCCACGACCGCGCTGCGCGCGGCGACCGCGCCCGATCATCAGGCTGTCGATGCGGCATACGGCGGCTTCGCGCTCGGCACGCGCGAGGGATATCGCGGGTTCCTGACCGCGCATGCGCGGATATTGCCATTGGCCGAGCGGTTGCTCGATCCGGGGGCACTGGTGCCGGGATGGGTCGGGCGGACCGATGCGCTGCTCGCGGATCTGGCCGCGCTCGATGCGCCGGTGCCGGCCCCACTCGACTTCCGGCCGGTGGACGGAGAGGCGGCACGGTGGGGCGCGATCTATGTGATCGAAGGCTCGCGTCTGGGCGGCGCCTTTCTTGCGCGATCTGTGCCCCCGGAATTGCCGAGCGCTTATCTTGGCGCCAGGCATGGTCCCGGGGCGTGGAAAGCGCTTTTGGGGAGACTCGACGAGGCGGTGGTCGGAGCCGATGCAATTTCTGAGGCGGCCGCCGGGGCTCGCGCGATGTTCGATGCCTATGGTGCTGCTGCAAGAGTGGTCTGATCGACGCGGCCTCGCATAAATCAACCTGGCTCGCGCCAAGCATACTGAACTGCCGCCCCCGTCCACACCCCCGGACCCATCCGCCATTGCGCCCTCTTCGCGCACGCACCATATTGGCGGTTCAGGGCCGGGCAGTCCGGTCGGCGCGCGGGTATCGCGCCTCAATTCAGGTGGGTCTTGCCAGTGACTTCGTTGCCTCTGCTTCCGCTTCGCGACATCGTCGTATTTCCCGGCATGGTTGTGCCGCTGTTCGTCGGCCGCGAAAAATCGGTGACCGCGCTCGAAGCCGCGATGGCGGGCGAGAAGGACATTTTCCTGCTCACCCAGCTCGATCCGGGCTGCGACGATCCCGATCGCGATGACCTCTATGACATCGGCGTGGTCGCCAGCGTGCTGCAGCTGCTGAAGCTGCCCGACGGCACCGTGCGCGTGCTGGTCGAGGGCAAGACCCGCGGCCAGCTTGCGACTCTGCGCAGCGAGCATTCGACCGCGGGCCAGTCGGGCGGCGGCGAGATGCTGGTCGCGACGGTCGATGCGATCGACACCGACGCTCCCCAGTCGAACGAGATCACCGCGATGATGCGCACGGTGATCGATCAGTTCGGCGAATACGCCAAGCTCAACCGCAAGCTTTCGCAGGAAGCGGGCGATCAGCTGGCTGATATCGAGGATGCATCCAAGCTCGCCGATACCGTCGCCGGCCAGCTTGCGGCCAAGGTATCCGACAAGCAGTCGCTGCTGTCCGAGCCCAATCCGATGAAGCGGCTCGAAATGGTCATGGGGATCATGGAGGGCGAGCTCGGCGTGCTGCAGGTCGAGCGCAAGATCCGCGGCCGGGTCAAGCGCCAGATGGAAAAGACCCAGCGCGAGTATTACCTCAACGAGCAGTTGAAGGCGATCCAGTCCGAGCTCGGTGGCGGTGACGGCGAAGAGGCGAACGAGATCGCCGAGCTGCACGAGAAGATCGAGACGCTCAAGCTCTCGAAGGAAGCCCGCACCAAGGCGCGCGGCGAACTCAAGAAGCTGAAGACGATGCAGCCGATGAGCGCGGAAGCGACCGTCATCCGCAATTACCTCGACGTGCTGCTCGGCCTGCCGTGGGGCAAGCGCTCGAAGGTCAAGAAGGACATCGCCGAGGCGCAGGCGGTGCTCGACGCCGATCATTACGCGCTCGAGAAGGTCAAGGACCGGATCATCGAGTATCTCGCGGTGCAGGCGCGCACCAACAAGCTCAAGGGGCCGATCCTGTGCCTCGTGGGCCCTCCGGGCGTCGGCAAGACCAGCCTGGGCAAGTCGATCGCCAAGGCGACCGGGCGCGAGTTCGTGCGCCAGTCGCTGGGCGGCGTGCGCGACGAGGCCGAGATCCGCGGTCACCGGCGCACCTACATCGGCTCGCTGCCGGGCAAGATCATCACCAACCTCAAGAAGGCCGGCAAGTCCAACCCGCTGTTCCTGCTCGACGAGATCGACAAGCTCGGCCAGGATTTCCGCGGTGATCCGGCGTCCGCGCTGCTCGAAGTGCTCGATCCGGAACAGAACGCCAAGTTCCAGGACCATTACCTGGAGCTCGACTTCGACCTGAGCGATGTGATGTTCGTGTGCACCGCGAACAGTCTCAACCTGCCGCAGCCGCTGCTCGACCGGATGGAGATCATCCGGCTCGAAGGCTATACCGAGGACGAGAAGGTCGAGATCGCCGAGCGGCATCTGATTGCCAAGCAGGTCGCGGCGCACGGGCTCAAGAAGGGCGAGTTCACGGTCGAGAACGAGGCGCTGCGCGACCTCATCCGCTATTACACGCGGGAGGCCGGCGTGCGCACGCTGGAGCGCGAGATCGCGCGATTGTGCCGCAAATCGCTGCGGCGCATCCTCGAGAAGAAGGACAGCGCGATCACCGTGACCGCCGAAAACCTCGGCGAATTCGCGGGCGTGCGCAAGTTCCGCCACGGCATGTCCGACGACGAGGCGCAAGTCGGCGCGGTCACCGGGCTGGCCTGGACCGAAGTCGGCGGCGAGCTGCTGACGATCGAGGCGGTCACCGTGCCCGGCAAGGGCATGGTCAAGACCACCGGCAAGCTGGGCGAAGTGATGAACGAGAGCGTGCAGGCGGCCTTCAGCTTCGTGCGCGCGCGCAGCCCGGCGTACGGGATCAAGCCGAGCCTGATCATGAAGAAGGACATCCACATCCATCTTCCCGAGGGCGCGGTGCCCAAGGACGGGCCGAGCGCGGGCGTGGGCATGGTCACGTCGATCGTCTCGACGCTGACCGCGATCCCGGTGCGTGCCGACGTGGCAATGACCGGCGAGGTCACGCTGCGCGGGCATGTGCTGCCGATCGGCGGGCTCAAGGAGAAGCTGCTGGCCGCGCTGCGCGGCGGTATCAAGACCGTGCTGATCCCGGAGGAGAACCGCAAGGATCTCGCCGAGATTCCGGCCAACGTGAAGGACGGGCTGGAGATCATCCCCGTCAGGCACGTCGACGAAGTGCTGGCCCGCGCGCTGACCGAGCCGCTGGTCGCCATCGAGTGGACCGAAGCCGACGAGATCGCGAGCCAGGCGGCGGCCCCGGTTGCCGGCACGGCTCCCGCATCGCCCACGGCGCATTGATTGACCGGGCGCGCCGCTTTCGGCGCGCCCGATTAACCAGATAGATCATTGCTGCGCTGCGGCATCGCAAGTGCGTCTAAAATGGCGGAATTGCGGGCTTATTTCGCGACGAACTGCCGTTTTTGCCCTTTGACAGCCCCTTCAAAAGTCGCTCAATTCCCGCCCTCTTCGCCGGGTGATTCAGCCATCCCGCCCCGCGAAATCGAAGGGGGTTCCCGGAATGAACAAAAACGATTTGATCGGCGCCGTAGCTGAGACGAGCGGCCTTGGCCGCGCCGAAGCGACCAAGGCGGTGGAGGGGGTGTTCGACACCATCACCGATTCGCTGAAGAAGGGTGAGGACGTCCGACTGGTCGGCTTCGGCACATTCACTGTGGCCAAGCGCAAGGCATCGACCGGGCGCAACCCGCGCACGGGCGAACCGATGGAAATCAAGGCCTCGTCGCAGCCCAAGTTCAAGGCCGGCAAGGGTCTTAAGGACTCGGTCAACTAACTTCGTTTTCGCGTTCGTGATTTTCAGGAAACGCCGCGCTGTCCTTTGGATCGCGCGGCGTTTCCTTTTTGGTGTCAGTCCGGCGTACCGACGGTCGCCCGGTGCAGCGCGTCGAACGACCGCCGATCGCCGAGGATAGCGAGGATATCGCTGTCCACGAGCGGCTGGCGCAGCGCGATCTTCGCTCGCAGGGCTTCCGAGGGCCTGCGCCGTTCCCGCGTCTCGCGGCGGTGCAGGACGTAGAACCGCTCGCTACGAAGCGCCGCGTCGATGGTCTCGCGCGACTGGCGGGCATCGGGGATCAGCCGCGCGAAGTGGCGCTCCCAGCGCAAGACGGCTCGCACGACCTGCGGCGGTTCGACTTCCTCGGGAATGCTGAACA
>CAJCHR010000389.1 GCA_903970225.1 Actinobacteria bacterium 21-64-8
CCTGCGCGACGCCGCCGCGCGGCTGCGCGGACGCAAGGTCACGGTGCCGACGCTGGTGGTGCCGGGATCGGGCATGGTCAAGGCGCAGGCCGAAGCGGAAGGGCTCGATGCGATCTTCCGCAACGCCGGGGCCGACTGGGGCGAGGCCGGCTGCTCGATGTGCGTGTCGATGAACGGCGACAGCGTCGCGCCGGGCAAGCGCTGTGCCTCGACCACCAACCGCAACCACATGGGCCGCCAGGGCCGTGGCAGCCGCACGCACCTGCTCTCGCCGGCCATGGCGGCGGCGGCAGCGGTCGCCGGGTGCCTGACCGACGTGCGGCTGGAAGACGCCTGATGGCCGGCTTCACGACCTTCACCGCAACCGCGGCGCCGATCGCCGCCAGCAACGTCGACACCGATCAGATCTTCCCCGCGCGCTTCAGCAGCAAGAACCGCGCGGACGGCAACTTCGGGACCTATTTCCTCCACGACCGCCGGTTCGATCCGTCGGGCGTGCCGATCACGGATTTCATCCTCAACGATCCGCGTCTGCAGGACGTCGGCATCATCGTTGCTGCGGCGAATTATGGCGCGGGATCGGGGCGACCGGGCGCGATCTTCTCGCACCTCGATTACGGCATCCGCGCGATCATCGCCGAGAGCTACGGCCCGGTGTTCCTGTCGGCCGCGTACAAGTCAGGCTTGCTGACCATCGAGGTCGGCCCTGCCGACGCCGAGGCACTGCGCGCGCGGTTGCTGGCCGATCTCGGCTCAGCGGTGACGATCGACCTGCCCGCGCAGACGATCACCGCCGGCGACCTGCGGATCGACTTCGCGATCGACCCGTTCGTCAAACGCATCGTTGCCGAGGGTCTCAGCGAGACCGACCTGACGCTGAGCTTCTCGGATCTGATCGACGCATTCGAAACGAACAAGCGCCGGACCGAGCCCTGGCTGTTCAAGGCGCGCGAAGTCGGCTGACGGAGTTCGCCGGGCAAGCGTGATGCGTTCAATCCTCCGCGGGGACCGGGTCGATCCGATAGATCCGCGCCGCAGTGCTAGAAAAGAGATCCTTTTTCTCGTGCGCAGAGAAGCCTGCCACGATCTGCTTCAACGCGTTCCAGAGCGGGACGTAGCCGCATGAGCGGCTATCGGGCGGATAATTGCTCTGGAACATGCAGCGATCCGTGCCGAAGGCCTCGATCGCCGCCTCGACGTACGGGCGCCACGTGTTCGCGAGTTCGAGATAGCCGATCGGATCCTCCCGCTCCTCGAACCCGAAGCCCCACATCGGCAGGCCAAGGCCGCCGACCTTGCAGACGACGTTGAGCCGGCGGGCGACATCCTGCAGTCCGGCCCGCCACTCGGCGAACAACTCGGCACGCTGGTCGCCGTCCAGACCGTAGCCCATGGCGACGGTCATGTTGTTGACGATGAAGGTCATGTTCGGGAACGCGTCTGCCAACCGGCCGATCTCGGGCAGTTGCAGGTGAAAGCCGGTCGCCTCGAACGACAGCCCATACGCGCCGAGTTGACCCAGGCCCGTGCGGAAGAGCGGATGATCGTAGATGCCCGCGGGTGGCCGCCCCGAGAAGAAGAACCGATAAGCCTCGTCGCTTGGATGATTCATGACCGGCTGGCGCATGCCGCGAAGCCGATCGGGCGCGGCCGCAAGCGCGCGCTCGAGCAAGGGCGCGATCCCATCTCCCAGGCGCAGATCGGCATAGCCGACGATCGCGGCGCACGCGCGCAGTTCGCCATAAAGGCCGCTCGCGCTCATCGCCGCCACGCCGTTGGCGAATTCAATTTCACCCAGTGGGCGCAAGACTTCGGGGCCGCCTGCGCGCATGAAAGCCTGCGTTTCGACGTAGACGGATGCGACGATCCGGTGGCCCGCCTGCGCGTCGGCGAGAAAATCGTCGAACATGTAGCGCATGGCCGGACGGTCGAAGAGGTGATGGTGCGCGTCGATGATCGGAAGGCCAGGGTCGAGGATCGGCTCGTCGCGGCCTTCGAACCTCTTGGTCATCTTTACCTCCACAGAGCACCTCGGCCATTGGGCGTGGTCCAAACGATCCCTCACCGATCCCGCCGAATGGCGCCCGCTTCGGGCAGCGCTGCGCCGGCATAGTAGCCGCGAAAGCGGCGCCGACTTATCACTCCGGGCGCAAAAGAGTTTAAACAATCCGCGCACTAATCCTAACCAGGCCCCTGTGGAATACAGGCTTCCAGCAAGAGGGAAGTGGGGAGAGACCGGCGTACCGGCCCTTCATGCCAGACGAAAGCGATCGGGCGCCGCCGCGGATCGCACGGCGAGATGCCGCCGCCGAGAGTGCGGCGAAGCATAGCGCCGGTTCGCCAGCGTGGTCTCCTAAATAACCCCGTCGCGAACGAGGCGTTGAGAGGAGAAGATCGTGGAAGACGCGCGAGACGAGAAACTATCCGAAGATCCGCCTCGCGCGCCCGGTGCCGTCCTGGCGATGGCCATCGCGGTCGTCTCGGTGATGACTTCGGAACTCATGCCGATTGGCGTGCTGACCCCTATCGCGCACGACCTGGGCATCACGCCGGGGATGGCCGGCCAAGCGATCACCGCGACGGCGGGGGCAGCGCTGATCACCAGCTTCCTGATCTCGGCCATCATCCGTCAGTTCGACCGACGTAACGTTCTGCTGTTCACGTCGGTGATCATCATCGTCGCGGATCTGATCATTGCCACCGCCCCCAATTTCGCGATCCTGCTCCTCGCCAGGCTGCTGCTCGGGGTCGCGCACGGAACCTTGTGGAGCATGGTCGCGGCAACGGCGATGCGGCTGGCGCCTGCGCCGCTCATCCCGCGCACGGTATCCGTTATCATGCGCGGGGTTCCGATCGCGGTGATGATCGCCTCCCCCCTCGCCAGCTTTGTGGGCAACGTCATGGGCTGGCGCGCGGCCTTCTTCCTTGCCGCGGGCCTGGCCGGATTCACGCTGGTGTTCCAGATCGCCACCCTGCCTTCGATCCCGCCGCGCGGACAGACGCAGGTACGCACGATGCTGCGGCTGATGAACCGGCCGCAGGTCGTCATCGGCTTGGTCGGCGGCCTGCTCGTCTACCTCGGCCATTATGCCTTCCTCACCTATACGCGGCCATTTCTTGAGGCCGTGCCGGGCATCGGCGCACGCAGGCTTCCGATCGTCTTGCTGGTCTATGGCCTCTTCAATCTGGCGGCGGTGTCGTTGTCGGGTCCGTTCGTCACCCGTTACTTGTTCCAGGTCCTGTGGATCGCGCCCGCGGTGCTGGGCGTCCTGGCGCTGGTGATGGCGATCACCGGGCCGGCTTCGATGGCGGTGTGCCTGCTCTTTTTCTCCTGGGCGGTGGCTTACGGCTTCGTGCCCGTGTGCTGGCACACCTGGGTCACGCGCGTGACACCCGACGAACCGGAAAGCGGCGGGGGCCTGATGATCGCCTTCACCCAGTTCGGGATCTTCGCGGGTGCGCTGGTCGGGGGCTACGCATTCGATCGCGCGGGGACGGCAGGGTCGTTCTTCACGGCGTCCGGTACACTGTTTCTCGCCGCCGCGATCGTGTTCATCGTCGTTCGCCTTTGGCACGGTGCGGAGACGTCCGTCATCGAAGGCGAGGTTGAGAAAGCTGCCGAGAACGCGCCGACACGAGGCATGCGCCTGACGGCAGACGTCGCCGCCGTGTGATCAGGGATTCAGAGATCCCGCGCCGAAGCAGCGCCGATCATCTGTTCTTCGATGCGAAGCCCGACGCGATGGCGTCGGATCCGAACAGTTCGACGAGAAAATCGATGAAGGCGCGCGTTTTCGGCGAGAGCTGACGACCGGAGGGGTAGACCGCGAAAAGCGCGTTATCGAGCCCGTTTGGGCTGACATCGTAATTGGCGAGCACTCGGACCAGCGCCCCGTTTTCCAGCAACGGGCGGACGATTGATTCCTGAAGGATCACGAGACCCAGTCCATTGAGTGCGCACGTGACCAGGGCCGCGCCGCTATTGGTACGCAGATTTCCGCGGATCGGTACGGCAACCGTCTTTCCGTCTTTCGTAAACTTCCAGGGGCTCCCATAATTGCGTGCAGCGAAAATCAAGCAGTTGTGATCCGCAAGCTCCTCGGGATTGCGCGGAGTGCCGTGACGTTCGAGGTACGATGGGCTGGCGCACAGGGCCCGGTGCCCAGGGTTCAGCCGGCGCGCGATCATGCTGGAATCCTCCAGATTGCCCAGCCACACCGCAAGATCGATTCCGAGTGCGACCAAGTCCGACCTTTCGTCGGTCAGGGTAACGTCGAGGGACAGCTCGGGATGCTGATCGAGAAACCGGTGCAGTGCCGGTACGACGAGCTGGTTGCCGACCGACGTGCGCAAGTGCACCCGCAGCACGCCCTTCACCTGCCCCTGATATGACGTGATCTCTCGTTTCGCGTCGTCGAAGCGCTTCAGGATTTCCAGGACCTGGCTGTAGTACAGCTGCCCCACCTCGGTGAGCGACTGACGGCGGGTTGTCCGGTTGAGCAGCCGTACGCCGAGAAGCGTTTCCAGGCCGCCGATATGCCGTGCAACCGAGGTGACCGACGTATTCAGGTTGCGTGCCGCGGCCGACAGACTGCCGCTATCGACCACCTGCACGAAAAAGCGGTTCATGCCGATCTCGTCCAACGCGCGCCCTCATCCTTATCCCGGCGCGTCGATAGCAGAAGAAGCGGATTACTGAATAAAAATCCGGTGACGGCCCGCTCGATCGAGCGCGCGCCCGAGCGGGCGTCCCAGCTACTTGCCGAGCAGGAAATCCGGCATGATTTCCATAACTGCCTCGACCATCTGGACACCGTCCGCGGTTTTGCAGCCGATCGCTTGCGCCGCCTGGATCAGCGGCGTGACGCCGTGACCGGCGATCACATCGCCGACGAACATCGCCGATGTCAGCTTATCGGCAAGTACGGGGAGGGGATCGTTGGGCGACATTCCCAGGGGTGTGGCGTTCAAGACGATGTCGAAACCGGTGGGATCGGGCGCGCCAGCACGAACCGAACCGAGCCCTCGCCCGATCAGGAGGGCGATGAGGTCGCCAAGCCGGTCCGCATGGGTATCGTGGATGACGAGTTCGCGCACGCCAGCGTCGAGCAGTGCGATCGCGA
>CAJCHR010000390.1 GCA_903970225.1 Actinobacteria bacterium 21-64-8
CTCCTGCCAGGTCGATGGATCGTTTCGGCGATTGTCGTCGGGTTCCTGCTCGATTCCCTGTTGCTGTTGTCGACCGATCTGCGGATCGACCGGACGTGGGCGCTTGTCGGGTTCGTGCTTTGGGGCGTGGTCGCTCCGGCCGTTTGGTACCGCGTGCGCAAAGGCGCGACGCGCCCTCAGCAGATCATCCGCGACGTGACCGAGGGCGCATCGCTGTTCGCGATCATCAGCCTTCTGGGGGTGGTTGCCAGCTATCCGCTCGCGGCCGGCCATCATGCGTTGATCGATACCGACCTCGAACGCGTCGACACCATGCTCCATTTCAACTGGATGACCTGGTATCAGACGGTGGCCGACCATCCGACGCTGCAGGTGATCGGGCGAACGGCCTACCGCACCATCTTCACGACGCCCGCATTGCTGGTCGCCTATTTCGCCTGGACCGATGCGCGCGCGGAGCTGCGTCTGTTCATCGCGACGTTCTTCATCGCCGAACTGATCACCCTGATCCTGTTTCCGCTGTTCCCCGCCACCGGCCCGTTCACCGCGCCGTGGCACGGAACGGTTCAGTACATGCCGCTCAGCGGGTTCTATCAGGACCAGGTCACGCTCGCGCTGCGCCACCATCAGATCAGCGCGATCGATCTGGGCGCGCTGCATGGCGTGGTCTGCGCGCCGAGCTTTCATGCTGCCAGCGCGGTGGTCTACATGGCGATAGCTTACCGCGCGGCGCCGCCCTTGCGCTGGCCGGTCATCGCGCTGTGCTCGGTCATGCTGCTCGCGACTCCGGTCGAGGGTACGCACTATCTGGCGGACATCCTCGTCGGTATTCTGGTCGCCTGCGTGGCGGTCTGGTTGGCGCCGGCGCTGCTCAGGTTGGCGACTCGCCCGGCTTTCGGCGGCTTGACGGGCTTTCGTCAGGCACGGTCCGTGCCTGCGGAATGACCACGGAGACCGTCCAGCTTTTCGTCGCCCCGCGTTCGGGCTGGTTCGCCCAGCGGCGGATCGCGGCGCTGCACCGTGCGTTCGAGCAGGCCGGAGCGGCGGTGCTGGTGTCCGAGAGCGTGCATGAACGGCTCGAGGTCGATCCGCGCTCGACTCACGTCTGTGCAGTCGGGGGAGATGGCACCGTGCGCCATGTCATCGATGCGGTGCACCGATCGGGGCGCAATCTTTCGGTCAGCGTCTATCCGGCTGGCACCGTCAACTTGCTGGCGCGCGAGTGCGGATACACGCGCTCACCGCGAAATTTCGTTCGCCGGGCGCTCAATGCGGATTTGCGGGCCCAGCACCATACTGCGCTCGTCGGCGGCACGCCGCTCGTCACGTGTGCGAGCGTCGGTCCGGACAGCTTCGCGGTCGCGGGGCTGTCGAGCGCGCTCAAGGCCCGCATCGGCGGAGCGGCCTACCTGTTTGCGTTCGGCAAGCTGCTGATCCCCTGGCCCCGCGCGAAGATGACTCTCTCATGGGGACAGAACCGGATCGATTGCGAGGCGGTCTATATCGCCAAAGGGCGCTTCTTCGCGGGGCCGTGGACCTTTGCGCCGGAGGCCCGCGCGCTCGATCCGCTGCTTCACGTGGTCTCGATCAAGCGCGCCTCGCGGCTGCATTTCGTGCAGTTCGCGTGGAAGATGCTGTGGGGCCTGCCGGTCGAGACGATCAAGGGCGTCCACAGCTTCACCTGCACCGAACTGACGATAGGAAGCGAGAGCAACGTGCCGCTGCAAGCCGATGGTGACATCGTCACACGGCTGCCGGCGTTCATCTCGGTCCGGCGGCAAGCAACCGAATTCGCGTAGTTTTCGCCAGCCGGGAAGCGGCCTGGTCCCGCTTCCCGGAACCAGGCCTCAGTGCAGCGTCGCGAGCGCTTCGCGGCAATCGTCGCCGCATTCGCGGCACATCGTCGCACACAGGCGGCAGTGTTCGTGATCGTGCTTCGCGCACTCGTCCGCGCAGATGAAGCACGCCTCGATGCACGCGGTCAGGATCGCGCGGACCACAGCATCGTCGTCAGCGGTCTGGCGCGTCGCGACCTTCGCGGCCGCCGTGCAGATATCGGAGCAGTCCAGGCATTTGCGGATGCACTGCGCCATGTCCATCGGCTCTGCCAGGCAGGCATCGGCGCAGGAGGTGGAGAACAGCGCGCAATACATCGCGTGCTTGGCGGCCAGTGCCATCGGCTCGTTGACGTGGCCTCCCGCGGTGGGGTGAAGGGCGATCATCTTGCGAACGGACATGAGCTTCCTCTCCTCGATTTGGTGTTCAGCGCTCTCTGGCCCCTGTTTCATGAATAGGCCTGCTGCTGCCAGGTTCCAGCGGTTTTCCGAGGGGATGCTTTCCGAAGCGTTTACCATTTTCTGCAAGACAGGCGGCCGACCCCGGAAAGGTGCGGCGCGGATCCGATCGCCGGCCTGATCCTGCGATCAGGATGCCCCGATGACGTATGCCTTCAATGCCGTCGGCCAGACGCTGTACCTGTCACCTTACGACAATATCTTCGCGCTCGCGCAGTTCCGGCTGACACCGACCGGTACCGGCGTGATCGCCTTCGAGATCGCGAGCAATCCGGCGACCGGTTTCCCGACACTGAGCTACTTGCCGCTCACCGGCGCACCGGTGACGATTTCGGTGCCGTTCGCCAATATCTGGACCGCCGGAACCGCCGCGCTGCAGGCGGACGGCAGCGTTCTGTACGCGTTCGTCTCCGCACCGACACTGGCAGCGGGCACCATCGTCGATGTGACGATCGGGGCCGACGGCACGTCCACGGTACGCAGCGCGGTGATCGGCGCGGGGATCGAAACGGTCACCGGGATCAGCGCCGGCGGCATGATCCGCGTCCACGATAGCCTTGCCGGAGACATCATCCTCGACGCATCGCTTCACGCTGTTTCCGCCGGGGGCACCAGTTTCGCGCCTATCGCGGCGGCCAGCGATCCGGCGGTCGGAGTCGGGCTGGCCCGCTCGAACGTGAACGGGCTGGAGACCGACACGCTGACCTGGACCTATCACGGCACGACCCTGACCTTCTACGATCAGCTCCCCGTCGATGCCGGGCTCAGCTACGGCCTTGTCGGCAGCGTCGCCGACGGCAATTCGATCGGTGCGATCGTATCGGACGGGCTTGGCCTCGCCTACGTCCGTACGATCGCGCGGGTGTTCTCGGCCGGTGCCGATCAGGTCGACTTTTCGGCGCTGACCCCCGGCAACGATCTTACCGGCGTGAACGATGCGGGCGCGGGCAACGATTACGTGATCCTGCCGAGCGACCTGGCGAGCTGGGGCCTGACCGCCGGCTTTCACGGCGGCGCGGGCAACGACATCATCTATGCAGGGGCAGCGGGCACCACGATCTACGGCGATGCCGGCGCGGATTCGCTCTATGGCGGCAGTGGCAACGACACGCTTTACGGCGGGAACGGCATAATCGACGATTTCGTGCGCGATATCCTGACCGGCGGCGGCGGCGCGGACCGCTTCTATGTCGGCGCGGGCGATATCGTCACCGATGCGCAGACCGGGGACACGATCGTGATCCCGGCGGCGAGCGCGGCGATCTCGCTGCGCCAGGGGGATGGATCCTACACTGTGACGTTCCAGGAGGCGGGCGCTCCCAGCGGCAGCCCGACCCAGACGATGACGATCCGCACGACCGACCCGATCAGCTTCCTCGAGACCGCGGCCAACGGGCAGACCGTGATCCAGGTCATCGCCACGCCGCATGCCGCCAGCGCGCTGAGCCTGGGCGCAGACTTCAACGCCGATGGCTTGCGCGACATCGTGCTGCGCGCGGCGGACGGCACGCTGCAGGATTGGCAGGTAGGCGGAGGCGCGATCTCCGGTGGCGGCACGATCGGCAATCCCGGCAGCGCCTGGCACTTCGCGGCGAGCGGCGATTTCGATGGGGACGGCTATTCCGACCTGCTGTTCGTCGGCCGAGACGGCACGTTATCGACCTGGCAGCTCAAGGGCTCGGCGCTGGTGAGTGGGGCCACGCTCGGCAATCCTGGCGCAAGCTGGAGCCTTGCCGCGACGGGCGATTTCAACGGTGACGGCAAAACCGACGTGTTGTTCCGCAACGCGGCGACCGGCGATCTGGCGACCTGGGATATCAGTGGCTCCGCGATCGTCGGCGGCGGCACGATCGGCAATCCCGGTGCGGGCTGGGTGGTCAAGGCGGCAGCGGACTTCGGCGGCGACGGCAGGGCCGACCTGCTATTCGAGAACGCCGCCGGCGCTTATGCGATCTGGACGCTCAATGACGCGAAGCTGATTGGCGGGGGCGCAGTCGGCAATCCGGGGGCGGGCTGGTTCTTCGAGGGCACCGGCGACTTCAACGGCGATGGCAAGGCCGATCTGCTGTTCGAGAGCATCGGCGGGACTTACGCGATCTGGGACCTCAATGGCACGAAGATCATCGGCGGCGGTGCGATCGGCAATCCCGGCGCGGATACTACACTCGCCGGGATCGGCGATACCAATGGCGATGGAAAGTCTGACCTGCTGTTCCGCCACACCGACGGCTCGCTCACCACGTGGACGCTGAGCGACTCCACCGTGACCGGGGGCGCCTCGCTCGGCAATCCGGGGCAGGGCACGGCGGTGATCGGGGGTAGCGGCGGTGACGGGTTCACCGCGCTGGTGTTTCAGGATGCGGCTT
>CAJCHR010000391.1 GCA_903970225.1 Actinobacteria bacterium 21-64-8
CCGCACACCTTGCGGAAAACGTAACGGTTCGAGCCACTCGCGCAGAACGCGTTGTAGCTCGGCCGTTCGTCGTGCGTTGATCAGAAGCCTGTAGCGATACCGTCCGCGCAGCAGCGACAGCGGCGCGGGGGCGGGGCCGAGCACGGCGATATCCGAGAGGATCGGCCGCATCCCGCCAATCGCGCGCGCGGCTTCGCGGGCTTCGGCTTCGTCTTCCGACGATACGATGATTGCCGCCCAGCGCCCGAACGGCGGCGCACCTGCGGATCGGCGGGCCTCGGTTTCGGCGGCGTAGAATGCATCGCGGTCGCCCTTCGCCAGTGCATCGATCACCGGCGCGCCGGGGCTACGGGTCTGGATCAGCACCGCGCCGGGCTTGGCGGCGCGTCCGGCGCGGCCCGCAACCTGGGCGATCTGCTGATAGGTACGCTCACCCGCGCGGAGATCGCCGCCCTCGAGACCGAGGTCTGCATCGACCACGCCCACGAGCGTCAATTCAGGGAAGTGATAGCCCTTGGTGACGAGTTGCGTGCCGACGATCACGTCGATCAGCCCTTCCTCGGCCGAAGCGATGAAATCGGCGATCCGGTCGGGCGTGTTGAGCGTATCCGAAGTGGCGACCACCACACGTGCGTCAGGAAGCAACGCCGCGACCTCATCGGCGATGCGCTCGACCCCCGGCCCGCAGGCGACCAGGCAGTCGCTCTCGCCGCACTCGGGGCACTGGTCTGGGATCGCTGTGTCGTGGCCGCAGTGGTGGCAGGCCAGGCGGCGGGTGAAGCGGTGCTCGACCAGCCATGCGCTGCAATTCGGGCACTGGAAGCGGTGCCCGCAGTTGCGGCACAGCGTCAGCGGCGCATAGCCGCGCCGGTTGAGGAACAGCAGCGACTGCTCGCCTCGCTCCAGCCGCAGCTTCATCTCGGCGACCAGTCGCGGCGCCAGCCAGCGCCCCCGTTCGGGCGGTTCCGCACGGAGGTCGACAAGCTGGATTTCCGGCATCCGCGCGCCGCCGAAGCGATCGGGCAGCACGAGCCGCCGGTACACGCCGGTCTCGGCCAGCTGGAGCGATTCGATCGCGGGTGTCGCGCTGGCGAGGATCACCGGCACCGCCTCGAACCGCGCACGGATCACCGCCACGTCGCGCGCGTTGTAGCGCACGCCGTCGTCCTGCTTGAACGAGGTCTCGTGCGCTTCGTCGACCACGATCAGGCCGAGCCTGGCGTAAGGCAGGAACAGCGCCGAGCGCGCGCCGACCACGACTTGCGCACCTCCGTCAACGATCGCGCGCCAGGCCCGGCGCCGCTCGCTCGACTTGATCGAGGAGTGCCACAGCACCGGCGGCACTCCGAAACGCTCCTCGAAGCGCTTGAGGAAGTGCTGCGTCAGCGCGATCTCGGGCAGCAGGACGAGCACCTGGCGCCCCAGCTGCAGCGCTTCGGCGACGCCCTCGAAATAGCACTCGGTCTTGCCCGATCCGGTCACGCCGTCGAGCAGGAACGGCGCGAAACCGCCGTCGCGGATCGAGGTCACGAAAATGTCGGCCGCCGACTGCTGATCCTCGGTCAGCACCGGATGCGCCGCATCGGGCCGCGCGCGCGGATAGGCCCGATCGATCGAAACGCTGATCGGCTCGAGCAGCCCCGCGTTCACCATCCCGCGAAGCACGCCCTCGGAGACCCCGGCGATCGCGGCCAGTTCGCGGATCGTCGCCTGCTCGCCGCCGAGCGCGTCCATCGCCGCGGCGCGCTGCGGAGTGAGGCGGGCAGGCTCCAACCCGCTCAACCGGTACTCTGTCACCATCCCGCCTTCACCGCGCAGAGCCGCGCTGCTACCCAGCGCCATGCGCGCGACCGACGCCAGCGAGGCGCAGTAATAATCGGCAGTCCACTCGATCAGCCGCCGCAAGGGCGAGGCGAGCGGCGGAACCGGCAGCACCTCCAGCAGCGGCCGCAGCTTGCGCTCGGCAACTTCATCGCCCGGCAGCCGTTCAGGCTCCCATACGATGCCCAGCACTTGCCGGGGGCCGAGCGGCGCCACCACCACGGAACCGTGCTCGACCGCCATCCCGGGCGGAACGCGGTAATCGAGCACGCCGAGTGCGGCGTTGAAGACTATGACTCGAACGCGGTCCATCGGGTGTGCATATAGGCCACCGTTCAATCAGGGGAAGGAATCGGAATGGCGCTCTTCGCAGCCAAGTTGTCGAACCGGCGCACGTGGCTTTCGGGTGTCTTTGCGATCGCCGCGCTCTTCGCGCTGCCGCAAGCCGCCGCCGCTCAGGATCGTGCCGCGGACGCCGCTGTGCGCAAGCTGCTGCACAAGGCGACTCACACGGCTTACGACAAGCTTTCGCAGCCCGACGGGTTCTGGACCAGCACCGTCGCGCGCATCCCGCTGCCGCCGCTGTTCGTCGAAGGTACCCGCGCCAGCAATGGCCCACTTGCATCGCCCGATTTCCGGCTGGATCTCCAGCACCGGCTCAACCGCATCGCTGAAGCCGGCGCCAGGGCTGGCGGCCTGCGCGCGCCAGCCGCGATCGACAAAGTTCGCATCACCGATCCGCAGGCGATCCTTCACGGCACCGCGACCGCCGCAACCAGTGCGGTGCGCGCCGAGGCAGGGCCGCGCCTCATCAACGCGGTGATCCCCGCGATCGCCAAGGCGCTGCATCAGGCGAAGGACCCCGTGATCGCAAAGGCCATTGCGGCGCTGAAGGGTGTGGACGAGGGCGATGTCGCCCGCGCGCTGTCGAACGAGGCGGACAACGCGATCTGGTTCCAGATCGGCGCCGAGGAAGCCGCGATCCGCCAGAGCCCGGATGCGGGCGGTGATCCGACGCTGGCGGCGGCGCTCGGCAAATCCTGATCCCGCGGACCTTGTCTCGCCCCCGTTCGCGCTGCTAGCGCGAACGGGACATGTCCGACGAAACTCCCGCAGACCGGTTCAAAGGCGTCCTCACCGGCGCCTCGCGTGCGATTGCCCATGAGCCCGAGGTCGAGGTCTCGTGGACGGCCGACGCTCCAAGCCAGACCGGCAAGACTTTCCGCGTGCCGATGCCCGGCCGAAACCTTCCGCGCGCCGCGGCGATGGAAGCGCGCGGGTTCGCCGACAGCTTCGCGCTCAGGCTCAGGCATCACTCCGAAGGACAGCACAACCGGCAGGCTCCCGCCGAACCCGTCGCGCGATCGTGCTACGATGCGGTAGAGCGCGTGCGCTACGAGGCGCTGGGCGCGAACGAATACGCCGGGATGCGCGATAACCTCGATGCAGCGACGCGCCAGCGGCTTGGTTCGGACGCGATCACGCGCGCATCGAACGCCGAGGAAGTGCCCATCCAATCGGCGCTGGCGCTGCTGCTGCGCGAGCGATTGACCGGCCAGCCGGTGCCCGAACGTGCGAAGCAGGGCGTCGAGTTGCTGCGCCCCTTCATCGAGGAGCGTGCGGGCGCGGACTTCGATGCGCTGGCGGATTCGCTCGATGATCAGGCCGCGTTCCAGTCGCTGTCGCTGGGGATGCTTCAGCATCTTGAACTGACTCGCGCCGAGCCGATGGACCAGCCGCCCGACGAATCGGAAGATGGCGAGGACCAGGACGACGAGCAGCAGGAGGAGGACGACGGCGGCGAAACCGGTCAGGAACAGCAGCCGAGCGACGTCGCCGCCGACACCAGCGAGGGCGAGGAGCAGGGCGAGAGCGAGACTCAGCGCGAAGCCGGCGACCAGAACGAGGAAATGGAGGGCGGTGAGGACGGCGAGGAGGGCATGCTCCCGGTCCGCCCGAACCGCCCGTGGACCGATATTCCCGACAGCTTCGACTACAAGGTCTTCACCTCGCAATACGACGAGGTGATCAGCGCCAGCGAGCTGTGCGACGAGGAAGAGTTGACCCGGCTGCGCGCCTATCTCGACGCGCAATTGAAGGGCCTGCAGGGCATCGTCACGCGCCTCGCGAACCGGCTCCAGCGCCGCCTGATGGCCAAGCAGAACCGCAGCTGGGACTTCGATCAGGAAGAGGGCCTGCTCGATGCCGCCCGCCTCGCGCGCGTTGTGATCTCGCCCGGCCAGTCATTGTCGTACAAGATCGAGCGCGATGTCGAGTTCAAGGACACGATCGTCACGCTGCTGATCGACAACTCGGGCTCGATGCGCGGGCGCCCGATCTCGATCGCGGCGATCAGCGCCGACGTGCTCGCGCGCACTCTGGAGCGTTGCGGGGTCAAGACCGAGGTGCTGGGCTTCACCACCCGCGCCTGGAAGGGCGGGCAGAGCCGCGAGAGCTGGCTCGCGGGGGGCAAGCCGCAGCATCCGGGGCGGCTCAACGACTTGCGCCACATCGTCTACAAGCAGGCCGACGAGCCCTGGCGCCGCGCGCGCCGCAACCTCGGCCTGATGATGAGAGAAGGCCTGCTCAAGGAGAACATCGACGGCGAGGCGCTGCTCTGGGCGCACCAGCGGATGCTCGGCCGGCCCGAGGACCGCCGCATACTCATGGTGATCTCCGACGGCGCCCCGGTCGACGATTCGACGCTCTCGGTGAACAGCGCGGGCTATCTCGAGACGCACTTGCGCAAGGTGATCGAGTGGATCGAGCGCCAGTCGCCGGTGCAATTGGTCGCGATCGGCATCGGCCATGACGTGACCCGCTATTACAAGAAGGCGGTCACGATCATGGACGTCGAGCAGCTCGGCGGGACGATGATCGAACAGCTCGCCGGGCTGTTCGAGGAAGATTGATGGACGTCTCCGAAGCCGTCGCCAGCCGCCGTTCCGTGCGCGCGTTCCTCGATACGCCGGTGCCGTTCGCGACGGTCGAGCGCGTGCTCGATCGCGCGCGAATGGCGCCCTCGGGGTGCAACTTCCAGCCGTGGGAGGCGACCGTGCTGACCGGCGCGCCCTTGAAGGCGCTGCAGAAGGTACTGCTCGCCGCGCAGCCCGACGATCCGATGGAGTACGATTTCTCGGTTCCCGGCCAGTATCCCAAGTACAAACAGCGCCTCTCCGCGCTCGGCGCGTCCATGTATGGCGGGCTCGGCATCGCGCGCCAGAGCGACATGCGCGCGGTGTTCGCGCAGAAGAACCTCACCTCGTTCGGCGCACCGGTGCTGCTGCTCAGCCATTTCCCAAAGTTCATGCTCGCGGCGCAGTGGTCGGACGTGGGGATGTGGCTGCAGACGATCATGCTGCTGCTGCGGGATGAGGGTCTCGACAGCTGCCCGCAGGAATGGATGGGCGTCTACGGCCGCACCATCAAGGCGCATCTCGGGCTGTCGATGGACGACACCACGCTGTTCTGCGGCATCGCCATCGGCCACCGCGATCCCGACCACGCGGTAAATCGCTTCGAGCGCGACCGCGTGCCGCTGGCCGAGCACGTCACGTTCCTCGGCTTTGAGGGCCTGGGCTTCGAAGAGGCGTGAGCGGGCCGTCCTATCCGCCATTGCTGTGGGTTCCGTTCAGCCTGGCCGGCTCGGTCGGGCAGATCTTCCGCAATTCGGCGCAGGCGAACCTGACCAGGACCATCGGCACGCTCGGCGCGACGCAAGTGCGGTTCGTGTTCGGGCTGCCGTTCGCGGTGCTGTTCCTCATCGTCGCGCTCGCGCTGACCGGGTGGACGCTGCCGGTCATCAACGCACCGGCGATCGAGTGGACCGTGCTCGGTGCGGTCTGCCAGATCGGCGCGACTGCGCTGATGCTGGTGGTCATGGGCCGGCGCGCGTTCGGCGTGGCTTATGCCTATATCAAGACCGAACCGGTCGTCGTCGCGTTGTTCGGCGTGGTCTTGCTCGGCGATGTTCTGCCCGCGCTGGCATGGTTCGCGATCCTGATCGTTGTCGCGGGGGTGCTGATCGCCTCGGTGCCACCCGGCGAGTTCAAGGCGCTGCTCGGCGAGACGCGGATGATCCTGATCGGGCTGCTCTCGGGCGGCTTGTTCGGCCTGTCCTCGATCGCGTTTCGCGGGGGGAGCCTGTCGCTCGAGGGCGGCGGCTACGTGATGCGTTCGCTGTTCGTGCTGGTGCTGTCCTTGTCGACGCAGACGCTGCTGCTCGGCCTGTGGCTGCTGTTCCGCGACCGCGAGGCGTTCATCGGCTCGCTGCGCGAATGGCGCAGCAGCCTCGGCGCCGGGTTCGCGGGCGCCTCGTCGTCGGCGATGTTCATGATCACGTTCTCGCTGGCGCCCGCCGCCAATTCGCGCACGCTGTCGCTGATCGAACTGCCGCTCGCCGCGATCGTCTCGCACCGCGTGACCGGACGGCGGCTCAAGCCTTACGAGATGATCGGGATGGCGGTGATCCTGGGCGGCGTGGCGCTGCTGCTCTACAGCCATTCTTGACCTGACGCCGCGCCCGCTTAATGCCCCCGCGATGACCGAGCCCGCCCCGCTCAAGCTGTTCAACAGCCTGACCCGCCAGTTGGAGCCGTTCCGACCCGTCCATGAGGGCGAGGCGCGGGTCTATTCGTGCGGGCCGACGGTCTACAACTACCCGCACATCGGCAACATGCGCGCCTACGTGTTCGCTGACGTGCTCGGGCGGACGCTGAGCTACAAGGGCTACAAACTCACGCATGTGATCAACATCACCGACGTGGGCCACCTGACCGACGATGCCGATGCGGGCGAGGACAAGCTCGAAAAGGCAGCCCGCAGCACCGCGCAGTCAATCTGGGACATCTCGCGGCATTATACCGAGGCCTACTGGGCCGACATCCGCGCGCTCAATATCCGCCAGCCGGCGCAGTGGTCGATCGCGACCGAATACGTGCCGCAGATGATCGCGTTCGCC
Organism: Actinobacteria bacterium 21-64-8; assembly: GCA_903970225.1. Lineage (GTDB taxonomy): Bacteria > Pseudomonadota > Alphaproteobacteria > Sphingomonadales > Sphingomonadaceae > Novosphingobium. Next base: position 6,782 of record CAJCHR010000391.1, read on the forward strand.
AAGGAGATCGCCGCTCGCCACTGCTACGAACTGGCGTCCGGCCTCTATTTCGATGTGACCTCCGTCGCCGATTACGGCCGGCTCGCGCGGACCGTCGCGGACGAGGGGGAAGGGCGGATCGACCCGGTCGAAGGCAAGCGCCATCCCGCGGACTTCGCGATCTGGCGCAAGACGCCGCCGGGCGAGACGCGCCAGATGGAGTGGGATTCGCCTTGGGGCCGCGGCGCGCCGGGCTGGCATCTCGAATGCTCGGTGATGAGCGGCGCGCTGCTCGGCTTTCCGTTCGACATCCACACCGGCGGCATCGATCACCGCGAGATCCATCACCCCAACGAGATCGCGCAGAACCAGGCGCATTGCTGCGCCGGCGGGCTCGACACGGCGGCAAATTCCGGCGCCAACCTGTGGATGCATAATAACTTTCTGGTCGAGCGATCCGGCAAGATGAGCAAGTCCTCGGGCGAGTTCCTGCGGCTGCAACTGCTGATCGACCGCGGGTATCACCCGCTCGCCTACCGGCTGATGTGCCTTCAGGCGCATTACCGCAGCGAGTTGGAATTCAGCTGGGAAGGTCTGGGCGCGGCGCTGACGCGGCTGAAGCGATTGGTGATCGGGGTTCAGGCGCTTAAGACCCGTCATGCTGAACTGGTCTCGGCATCCGCTCCGCCTTCGGAAGCGGAATTGCCAGAGGAAAAATGGACCCTGAAACGCGTTCAGGGTGACATGGATGTGAGGCTCGTGCCCGTTTACGAGCGCTTTGACGCAGCAATCTCCGACGATCTCAACACGCCGCTCACCCTCACGGCGCTCGAAGAGGTCGTGGCGATGAAAAAGGTCGATCCTGCGCAAAAGCTCGCGGCCATCTCAGCAATCGATGCGGTCCTCGGCCTCGATCTCCTCAACCTCACCCGCGCGGACCTGCGCATCCGCCCCAGGTCCGCCACGATCATCGAGCCCGAAATTGAAGCCACGCTCGCTCGCCGCAAGGACGCGCGCGCCGCCAGGGATTTCGCCGCGTCCGATGCCTTGCGCGACGAACTTGCAGCACGAGGCGTCGAGGTGATGGACGGCGATCCGCTCGGCTGGGAGTGGACGCTGGGTTGAGGCTCAGTGCCTTGGCGTCACCACGAGCTTGTAGGGAATATAGAGCAGCACCTCGGAAAAGCCTGATCGTGACCATTCGACGGGCCGGTTCAAGCCCTCGATCTCCACGCCGTATCCATCGCCGAAGCGCGCGGCCATGGCCTTGGCGTCTGCGGAGATGACGTCGGCGATCGCACCGCGATACTGGTCGGGCGCGACGACGGACAACGTCAGGTCATCGGTTTCGGTCATCAGGGCACGACCAACGGGCTTCACCGATTTGACGAATCCCGTGATAGCGGCCTGAGCGGCGCGCGCATCGGTTGTCCCGCCAAGCCGGACCTTGACCAGGAAACTCGTTCTCTGACTGTCAGGACGGCTGTCGTTCTTGAGTGTGAGATCGCGATAGTTGGCGAGCGTCAGCGCCTGCAGCGTCCGCTCGCCAAAAGCGAGTTGCACACCGCCCCGCGGCGCAGCGGCAATCGCTGCCCTGATCATGTCGTAGATCTCGGTTTCGCGTTGCGCCTTGTCGCGGGTGTCGCCCGATACCGTGACCTCGACCACCGCAAAGTCCGCGCTGCGACGAAGCCCGACAGCCGGCATGCTGGCGCTGTAGTTTTCCGCTTCGCCGCGGCGGGCGGTGACGATGACTTCCTGCAGTCCCTCATCCTGCGCGGCCACCACTTCAGGTGCGATCAGCAGCGCCAACGCGACCAACCGAGCAAAGGTTCTTGCCATTGTATTTCCCCTCCTAGATCAGCCGAGGTGGGGGGAGCCGGAGAACCTTGTCAATGACCATCGCCGTGATCGGGGCCGACGCGCGCCCGCTGCTCGAATCGCGTCTTCCCGCTGGTATCGAGCCGTGCTGGGTCGCGTCGCTGGAAGAGGCGCTCGCCGCCGCGCCGGAGGCCGAGATCGCCTGGCTCGACCGTCTCGACCGCGCGGATCTGGAAGGTTGGCTTGCCGCCGCACCCAGGATGAAATGGCTGTTCACCCGTGCGGCGGGGGTCGAATCGTTCCCGCTCGATCTGCTCGCGCAGCGCGGGATCGTGCTGACCAATTCGCCCGGGCTCAATTCGGTAGCGGTGGCCGAATACGCGATCCTGGGCCTGCTGACGCTCGCCAAGGGCTACCGCCAGGTGGTGCATGCGCAGGCCCGGCACGAGTGGCTCGCCAAGCCGCCCGGCACGATCGAG
>CAJCHR010000392.1 GCA_903970225.1 Actinobacteria bacterium 21-64-8
CCGTGTTCCGGCGTCGCGAGCAGGCCGGCGCTGATAATAGCGGATCGTCTCGACGCCGACGCCGCCATCGCGAGCGAGACCGCCGATGGTGGTCGATGAAGCTTAACTCTGTACCATGGTACGGCAGCTATAGCGCTGGCCTGATGTGGCCGGCATTGACCAACAACACGAAGTGCACCCTCGCAAAGGCGGCAATCGCAGCCTCGCTGTCATGCTTCGTGGCGCGGCCCGCAGCAGCCCAGCAGATGCCGATGAACATGCCTGGCGCCGGTGCGTGCGCTGGGCCTGACCTTCGACGAGGACATCTCGCCCCAGCTTTCCGGAGCGACGGTCAGGTCGGACGGTGGTCCGCTTCCGGCGAGAACCGGCGCCGGCAGGGCGCAAAATCGCGGTCGCTGATACCGGCCGTGCTTCTCAAGGCTGGGGCGTACACGGTCGAGTGGCATGTTGTGGCGTCCGATGACGGCCACAGGACCAGCGGCACGTACGGCTTCGCCGTGCGATAGACGCTCACGATCCCGTCAGCTCTGCTGCTTGACCGCCGCAAAGTCCTGCGTCGGCATGTCCTTGGTCCGGCCGAAGAACTTGTCGAGGTCGGTCTGGCTCGCGGCGGCGATCGTCTTCATCGAATCGGAGGCGAATTCGTGCATGATGCGGGCCTTGGCGCGGATCACGGCAGGCCGCGCGGCAATGGCGTCGCGCCAGCGCTTCATCGCGGGATAGGCGTCGATCGAGAGGTCATGGCGTTCGAGATATTCCGCCCAAGGAAAGGTGGCGATGTCGGCGATCGAATAGGCCTCGCCCGCGATCCATTCGCGGTCCGCCACACGGTCGTTGATGAGTTGATAGAGCTTCCTGGCGATCGCCCCGTAACGCCCGAGGCCATAAGGCTCGCTGCCTTCGGCCAGCAGCCGAAAATGGGTGAACTGACCCAGCATCGGCCCGATCGAGGCCATCTGCACCATCAGCCACTGCATGACCTCGTAGCGATCGGCGCCGCTCTGCGGGATCAGCATGCCGCTCTGTTCGGCCAGCCAGAACAGGATCGCCCCCGATTCCGCCAGCGGCCGGCCCAACCGCGGATCTTCGAGCACGGGGACTTTGCCGGCGGGATTGAGCTTAAGGAATTCGGGAGTGAACTGCTCGCCAGCGAACAGCGCGACATGGCGCAGTTCGTAAGCCAGTTCGAGCTCCTCGAGCATGATCGCGACCTTGATCACGTTCGGGCTCATCACCCCGTGGAGGACGATCGGTTGGGTCATGCCGCGTTCGCCCCACCATACATCCGCTTGAGCGTGCCGCCGAGCGGGGCGGGCATGAACCCGTCGCCGTCGGGCCAATCGAGCCAGCCGAGCGAGGCGATCGTGCCGCCATCGATGTGCAGCGTGGTGCCGGTGATTGCCCGCGACAAATCGCTGGCGAGGAACAGCACGCCGTTGATCACATCGTCGATCGACGGCGCGCGCTTTTGCGGCACGTAGATCTCCATGGCCTTGTCGAGCGCATTGGCGCCCAATTCCGCAAGGCCCGCGATGTCTTCGGGCGCGAGCGCGGCGTTGGATGCGCGCGCCAGCGTGGTGTCGGTGGCGACGCAGTTGACGCGGATCTGCTCGGCACCGAGTTCGACGGCGAGCGCCTTGCTGAAATTGGTGAGTCCGGCCTTGGCTCCGGCGTACACCGCGAACGTCGCGGCGCCGCGATGCGCCTCGATCGTGGTGAAGTTGATGATGCTACCGCCGTGGCCGCTCTTGCGCAGCAGCGGGACCGCGCGCTGCACGCTGTCGATCACGTAACCATAGTTGAGGCGGATATCGCGCGCGTGATGCGCGCGGCTGGTGTCCATGAACAACCGGCGATTGACGCCGCCCGCCACGTTCACGAGGATATCGGCGTGATCGATCTCGTTTTCGATCCTGTCATAGAACGCATCGAGCGCGGCGATGTCGGTAACATCCGCTTCGATCGCCGTGATCATGCCGCCGAACGCTTCGATCTCTGGCACGATCGCGGCGAGACCCTCCACGTCGTTGTCGCAGCACACGATCGTTACGCCCGCCTTTGCAAGCCCGATCGAAATCGCGCGGCCGAGATGCCCCGCGGCTCCCCCGGCGACCAAGGCGATCTTGCCTGTTAACGCGCCGCGTTCATCCAGCAATCCCATTTGCATTCTCTCCCTGGGCAATTCGAAGCGTGAACCGGGTGGTCTATTTAACCAGTCGCTTAAGATCGCCCACACCTCTATGTCAATCGCCAGCGTATGGCGAGGTGGGGTTTGACCGGGATCAGGCGAGACGGGGGTGATAGCGCCGGCAAGCGCAAGGCGATGCTCGACGCCGCGTTCAGGATCATGCGCGAGGAAGGCTACGCCGCAGTCAGTTCGCGCCGCGTGGCCGAGGAAGCAGGGCTCAAATCGCAGCTGGTCCATTATCACTTCGGCACGATGGACAACCTCTTCCTTGCCCTGTTCCGGCGCACCGAGGAGGAGTTCCTGGCGCGGCAAGTGCGCGCGATCACAATGCCCAACCCGGTGCGTGGGCTATGGGAGCTGAGTTTGAGCGCCGATACCGAAGTCGTGGCGGAGTTCATTGCGCTCGGCGTGCATCGCAAGGTGATCGGCGACGAACTGGCGCGCGCGAACGAACTGACCCGGACGATCCATGCAACCGTGATTGCCAGCGCGATGGAGAAGCAAGGGGAGCCGGGCGAAGTCCCGCCGGAAGTGCTGGCGTTCCTGCTCGCCGCGATCAGCCGGACGATGGTCACCGAGGAGGCGCTCGGCGCGACAGCCGTGCATCCCGCGGTCCGGGCGTTCGTGGAACGGCAACTCGATAAGCTCGATTCGGATTAGGGCTCATCTGAGCATCTTAAGCGGGTGCTCAAGGTCGATTTCGGCTGAACGCGAATCGACTGCGCGCGACGTCCCGTTGCTCCCGATCGCGCGAGGGTCCCTGGTCTGCGTTAAATCAGATTTCCCGGCGCAACGTGATGCGCGTGAGTTCGGACGCCTTGCCCAGCCTCAGTGCAAAGCCGGGCCATATCCCCGTGCCGTTGTTGACGTAGAGGATCATGCCTCCGACCGCATAGTGGCCCGATACGAAACCACCGTTGCCGCGCGCGACGAGGCGGTCGAGTCCGACGATCATCCCTCCGTGCGTGTGACCCGACAATTGCAGAGCAACTCCGCGTTCGGCGGCTCGCCGGGCGCGCCCCGGCTCGTGATCAAGCAACACGATTGGGGCATTTGGCGGGCAGCCCGCCAGAGCCTCGTCGAGATCGGGGAGCGGTTTGCCGGCTCCGCGCGCAGACGGATCGGTGACGCCGGCCAGGACGAACTCGTCAGCGCCGCGTGATATGACCGCATGCGCGTTCGCCAGTACGCGCATCCCGAGCGACGCTAGGTGCGCCATCCACGGATCGTAACCCGAGAGATATTCGTGGTTGCCCGGGATCAGGTAGACACCATCGGTCGCTTCCAGCCCGCGCAGAGGCTCGACGCCCAGGCGCCGGTTGGCCACGGTGCCGTCGATCACATCGCCGGTCACCACGATCAGGTCCACGCCAAGGCGATTGGCGGCATCGACAACGGCGCGAGTCCAACTCGCTGGAAACAGGCGGCTGACGTGAAGATCGGTCAGTTGCAGGAGCGTGTAGCCCTCGAAGGCCTGCGGAAGGTCCGGGATGGCGATTGTCACCTCCTTGAGCCGGGGCACGCGGATGGCCTGCCTCACACCGATCGCAGCCAAGGCGAAAGCCACGGTCCCGATCGCATACCGCGCCTCGATCCAGGCGCCGGGGCCACCGATTCCGCCGATCGTCGCGGCCAGCTTTGCCAGATCCAGGGCAATCTGAAACACGGCCAGCAAGGCAATCGCGCCGAAGACCCAGTTGAACAGGATCACCAGCGGTCGCGGAAACTCTGGCGCGAACACCGAACCCGACGAAAGACGGCTCCAGAAGTGGAACTGGGATCCGATCAGCAGGACAGCGGAAACCGCGATCTTGACCGCGATCGCCCACGGCAGCGGCGCAACGGTGCGGAGCACGACGTAAAGCCAGGGCAGCGCGAACACCAAATGGAACATCAGTCGTAATCATCCTGCTCGGCTCGTGGCGGGCGCTGCGCTTCCGGAAGGCTGTGCGCGGCGAAGCATGCGCACAGTTCACAGTCGGGCAGGGCGCCCGTCGCCGCGGCGCGAAGACCCGGAGCTTCAAGGCAGATTGGCGTCGAGTGCTTGCGGTTCAACGGGCAGCAGCGCGAATCTTGGATGCGGCGAGGATTCGTCCGTCGGCTTGTTCGACCGATTTGCCCGGCTTGGCGTGCTGCGACTCGCTTTGCCCGTCAGGCTGGCGAACCGGGCCGGGCTTCACCCGGGTTTGCCCGCAACCCCTTGGTGCCGTAGCGAAACGGACTGTGGTTCGGGATTTGCCGGTTGTTGCCGCCGAATCCTAAACGTTGAGGCGCGCGCGCATTTCCTTGCCGGGCTTGAAGTAGGGCACGCGCTTGCCGGACACTTCGACAGTTTCGCCGGTGCGCGGGTTGCGGCCGTTGCGCGGGTCGCGAGCGCGGGTCGAGAAG
>CAJCHR010000393.1 GCA_903970225.1 Actinobacteria bacterium 21-64-8
TTCCCGCTGGTGATCTGGCAGACCGGCAGCGGCACGCAGAGCAGCATGAACGTCAACGAGGTGATCGCGGGCCGCGCCAACGAGATCCTGACCTGGCAGCGCGGCGGCAAGAGCCCGGTCCATCCCAACGATCACGTCAACATGAGCCAGTCTTCAAACGACAGCTTCCCGACTGCGCTGCATGTCGCGGCGGCGATCGCGGTGAGGCAGCGCCTGCAACCGGCGATCACGCGGCTTCGCACGGCGCTCGAAGACAAGGCCGAGGGATGGTCGAAGATCGTGAAGATCGGACGGACCCATCTTCAGGACGCCACCCCCCTGACGCTCGGCCAGGAGTTCTCCGGCTATGCAACCCAGCTCGCGAAATCGAGCGCGCGCATCACCAGCGCGACCACCGATATCCACGAACTCGCGCAAGGCGGCACCGCGGTCGGCACCGGGCTCAACGCGCCGGCCGGTTTCGGCGAGGCTTTCGCGGAGGAAATGCGCGCGCTGACCGGAACCGCGTTCGAGACCGCGAGCAACAAGTTCGAGGCGCTCGCCTCGAACGATGCGCTGGTGCAGCTCTCGGCCACGCTGTCCACGCTCGCCGTCTCGCTGACCAAGATCGCCAACGATATCCGCCTGCTCGGCTCGGGTCCGCGTTCGGGCCTGGGCGAACTCGATCTGCCCGCGAACGAGCCCGGAAGCTCGATCATGCCCGGCAAGGTCAACCCGACCCAGTGCGAAATGCTGACGATGGTCTCGGCGCAAGTGATCGGCAATCATCAGGCGGTGACCGTGGGCGGAATGCAGGGGCACCTCGAACTCAACGTGTTCAAGCCGATGATCGGCGCGGCCGTGCTCCGCTCGATCCACTTGCTCGCCGTGGGCATGGACAGCTTCGCCGAGCGCTGCGTCGAGGGGCTGGTCGCCAACGAGGCGCGAATCGCGGAATTGGTCGACAGGTCGCTGATGCTGGTCACCGCGCTGGCGCCCGAGATCGGCTACGACAACGCCGCCAGGATCGCCAAGCATGCGCTTGCGGACGGGCTGACGCTGCGTGAGGCGGGGCTGGCGCTGGGACTGGTGGATGCCGAGACGTTCGACCGGCTGGTGCGGCCCGAAACGATGGTGTGAGCATTCCCCTCCCCAAGCGGGAGAGGCGAATAGGCTCAGGCCTGCAGATGCTCCGCCACCGGACTGCGCATCTGCAGCGCGTGGTGCACCTCGCAGGCCTCGGTCACGGTGTCGAAGAACGTCAGCGCGCCCGCATAGAGCACCGCGCCGCGCTTGCAGTAAAGCTCGAGCGTATAAGGATCGTGCGAGGTCATGATCAGCGTCGCGCGGTCACGCCGCGCGAGCAGTTCGGCCTCGCAGCGGCGGCGGAAGCGGACATCTCCGGCGCCGGTGACCTCGTCCACCAGATAGCAGTCGAAATCGATCGCCAGCGAAACGCCGAACGCGAGCCGTGCGGTCATGCCGCTGGAATAGGTCTCTACCGGCTGATCGAGATAGACCCCGAGCTGCGCGAAATCCTCGACGAAGGCGAGCACCTGGGCCTCGTCATGCTGATAGATGCGCGCGATGAAGCGGGCATTGTCGGCCCCGGTCATCGCGGCATGGAAGCAGCTGGCGAAGCCGATCGGCCAGGATGTGCGCATCATGCGGCGGATCTGGCCCGACGTGGGATGCTCGACCCCGCCGATCAGCCGCAGCAGAGTCGACTTGCCCGCGCCGTTGGCGCCGCAGATCGCCAGGCTCTCACCCGGCTCGATCCGGAAGCTGAGCCGGTCGAGCACGCGCCGGCTCAGCCCGCGGCGCTCATACGTCTTCGAAACGTTGTCGAACTCGATCATCCGCGCTTCCGGTCTTTCAGCCGCAAGCCTAGCGCGGACGCGCGCCCGAGGGAATGCGCGGCATGCTTCGAACTTGCTCGGTCGTGGAGGCTTCGCCGCTGGTGTAATCCAAAGTGCGTGATACATCTTGGCGCCGTGAGGATTGCCGACCGAAAAGCCGCGCGATGAGCGGCGCCGCCAGAACTGCGCCCCGCGGGGGAATCGCCGACGGGCTGATCAGCCAGCACGCGGTACTGCGGGCGCTCATCCTGCGCGAACTGCAGACCCGCTTCGGGCGCGACAACATCGGCTATCTATGGGTGATCGCAGAGCCGCTGATGCTCGCCAGCGTGATCACCATGCTGCACTTCGTGATCCAGGCAAACGTCACCAAGGGGATGGGGCCCTATCCCTTCACGCTGATGGGCTACACGATCTTCATCATCTTCCGGAACACCTTCAACCGATCCGACGGGCTGCTCCAATCGTCCAACAACTTGTTCTATCACGCGCAGGTCACCCCGTTCGACATTGTGCTGGCGAAGTGCGTGGTGGAGACGATCGCCTGTTCCAGCGTGCTGGTCATGCTGATGGCGATCGGCATCGCGCTGGGGCTGGCGGACCTTCCGGCCCGGCCGGTGTACCTCGGCGCCGCATTGCTGGGGATGGCGACGCTGTCCTTCGGGATGACCCTGCTGGCGACGGCAGGGACGTACAAGAGCCACGCACTGGCCCACTTCATCCACCCGTTCTCCTATTTCATGTTCCCGCTCAGCGGGGCGTTCGTGACGATGGCGTTCCTGCCATCTTGGGCACGCGCGATCATGGCGTGGAATCCGTTGATGAGCGTGTTCGAGATCGCGCGTTACGGCTGGTTCGAAAGCGCGGATGACCGCTATCTCAATCCTTGGTTCCTGATCGCTTTCTGCGCGACTGTCATGCTGGCCGGGATGATCGCGCTCCGGCGGGTAAGGGAAGACATCCATGTCCACTGACGGGCGGTCCAGTGAAAGGTGCGGCGCGCGATGAACATGCACGGGATCGTTCAGCCCCAGCCGTTCACGGACGAAGCACAGCCTGAGGACCGGCCCAGCCGGCTTTACGAGCTGCTGCGCATCTATCGCTGGTTCCTGCTGATCGTAATACTGCCGACGCTGCTGGTGGCGGTCTACTTCTTCCTGATCGCCTCGAACCAGTACGAATCGCGCGCGGATTATGTCGTGCGCCGGACCGACAGCACGGTGCAAAGCGGAGACGGCTTCGCGCAGCTGCTCGGCTTCAACCTCTCCGGCAGTGCGACCACGCCCGAATCGCATCTCGTCTCCGATTACCTGCTCTCGCATGATGCGGTCGCGCGGCTGCGCAAGGAGGACCAACTGGTCGAGCGGTTCCGCCGCCCGGGGACCGACTGGCTGAGCCGGCTGTGGTCCGCCGATCCGACGCCCGAGAAGCTGCTGTCGTATTATGGTGGCAAAGTCGCGATCAAGGAGGATGCCGACACCGGCATCAGCGAGCTTCACGTCCACGCTTTCGCGCCCGAGGACGCTTATGCGATCAATCGCAAGCTGCTCGCGCTGGGCGAGGAGCGGATCAACCAGCTTAACGAGCGCACGTTCCACGACGAGGTCGCCAGCGCCGCGCGCGATCTGGACGAATCGAGCAATGCGCTATCGGTCGCGCAGGAGGTGCTCACCAGCTTTCGCAAGGGCCACGCCGACATCGATCCCGAAGGCAGCGGCAAGGCGCAGATCGGGCTGGTTTCGACGCTGACCGAGAGTCTGGTCGCGGCGCGCGCGCGGCTTCACGCGATGGACGGGGTGATCGGTCCCAATGCCCCGCAGTACCGCGCCGCTGCGGGGCAGGTCCGCGCGCTCGAGGCGCAAGTCGCAGGGCAAAGCAACCGCATCGCCGGCAGCGGGCCCTCGATCGCATCGTCGCTGGGCGATTACGAGAATCTGGTGATCCGCCGCGAGAACGCCGCGCGCCGCTATGCCGCGGTTGCCGCGCAGTACGATCACGCCCGCGCCGAGGCCGCGCGCAAGCAGCTGTATCTGGTGCGCGTGGTCGAGCCCAACATGCCGGTCAAATCGCTGTTTCCCGAGAGCACCAAGATCGTGCTGACCGTGTTCTTTGGCCTGGTGCTGGCTTACGGGATCGGCTGGCTGCTGCTCGCGGGCGTGCGGGAGCACAGCATATAAGCGGGTCGTTTTGCTTGCGTATTCGGCTCCCGAGTTTCGGGCGGCGCTAGCTGGACGAAGGGGTTACGCCTCGACCGGCTCGCCCTCATGATGCTCGCGCTGCGGCCAGCGGCGGTTCACCCAGCGGTGGAAGCTGTCAGCCTCCCGCTCGGCCGATTCGGCAACCGAATCAGCGGGAAAAGCATCGTTCGGCGCAGAATCGCGCGGCGCGTCGGTCGCATCAAACAGGAAATCCGCCACGCGACCTCTCCTTCGCCGATCGGTTTCTCCGATCCGGCCTAGCCGCATCTAAGCGCACACTCCGGTGCCTGCAAGTGACCGAACGATGACGGCCATGCGGCGAACCTGGCCGGCCCGAGGACAGCGCAGCGGTAATGGCACGGTTCCCACGCGGCCTTGATCGCTCCGGCGTGAACGCGCAGGTGGGGCGTGAGCCATCACGATGAACCCGTCCGACAACCCTTTCCGCGCGCTGCCGCAAGTGCAGAAGCTGCTCGAAGCGCCCGCCGCCGGGGCGCTGGCCGAGCATTTCGGCACGGGCGCGCTGACCCAGGCGCTGCGCACGGTGCTCGCATCGGCCCGCGGGACGATCGGCGAAGGCGGCACGGCGCCTGACGCTACGCTCCTGCTCGAACGCGCAGCGGCGCTGCTGGCGACCCGCGCCGCGCCGGGGCTGCGCCCGGTAATCAACGCGACCGGGATCGTCATCCACACCAACCTCGGCCGCGCGCCGCTCTGCGCCGAGGCCATCGTTGCGGTGAGCGATGTCGCGCGCGGATACGGCAACCTCGAATACGATCTCGCCAGCGGCAGACGCGGCTCTCGCACCGCGAGCGTCGAGCCGTTGCTCGCCGAGATAACCGGAGCCGAGGCGGGGCTACCCGTCAACAACGGCGCCGCGGCGATCCTGCTGGCGCTGAGCGCGCTGGCAGGAGGGGGCGAGGTGATCGTGTCTCGCGGAGAACTGGTCGAGATCGGCGGCGGTTTTCGCATCCCCGACGTGATCCGCCAGGGCGGCGCGCGGCTGGTCGAAGTCGGCAGCACCAACAAGACGCGCCTGTCCGATTATGCCGCAGCGGTCGGCCCCGACACGCGCGTGTTGCTCAAGGTCCACCAGAGCAATTTCCGCACGATCGGCTTCACCGAAGAGACCGCAATCGCCGAACTCGCGGGGCTGGCACGCGAGCATCGGCTCAAGGTCGTCGCCGATCTGGGCAGCGGTCTGGTCGCGCGCGTTCCCGGAACCACGGAGCCAACGTTAGCCGAGGCGCTCACGGCGGGCGCGGACATCGTCACCTGCAGCGGCGACAAGCTGCTCGGCGGCCCGCAGGCGGGGCTGATCCTGGGTTCTTCCGAGGCTCTGGCGCCCTTGCGCAAGCACCCTCTGCTGCGCGCGGTGCGGCTCGACAAGATGAGCCTCGCCGCGCTCGAAGCGACGCTGCGGCTCCACCGTGACTCGCCCGAGCGGATCCCCGTGATACGCATGCTGGGCGAGAGCGATGCCGTGCGAGCCGCGCGCGCGGCCGCATTGCGCGATCTCGTCGGCACGGGTGAGGTGATCGCGACCGATGGTTTCGCCGGCGGCGGTTCGCTGCCCGAGGAGCGCCTCGCCAGCCGCGCGCTGGCGCTCGATCCCGCGATCGGCCCCGATGCTGCGGCCACGAGGTTGCGCACTGGCAGCCCGGCGGTGGTCGGCCGGATCGAGCGCGGACGGCTGCTGATCGACGTGCTGGCGGTCGCCGATGCGGAGCTCCCCGCGCTCGCCGGAGCACTGCGGGCAATCCTGTGATCCGCCGCGCGGTGGTCGGCGTGATCGGCCATGTCGATCACGGCAAGACCTCGCTGGTCCGCGCGCTGACCGGAACCGAGACCGACCGTCTTCCCGAGGAGAAAGCGCGCGGCATCTCGATCGCACTGGGGTTTGCGCATCTCTCCGACGGCGCGCGCGAGATCGACCTGATCGATATGCCAGGGCACGAGCGTTTCGTGCGCACGATGATCGCGGGCGCGACCGGGATCGACGCGGTTCTGCTGGTGGTCGCGGCGAACGAGGGGATGAAACCGCAGACCCGCGAGCATATCGAGATCGCGGGGCTGCTCGGGATCGCGCGCGCGGTGGTGGCGGTGACGAAGTGCGATCTGGTGGATGCGGTTGAGGCCGCGCTGGTCGGGGAAGAGGCGGCGGATTTTGCACGGGTGAATGGCCTTGAGCGTTCTTGTTACCACCTCACCTCTGCCGAAACCCAGGCCGGCATCGCAGAGCTCACCGCGGCCCTTTTAGCCCTCACCGACACCGCCCCGACCCGCCCGGCCGACGGCACGCTCTGGCTCCCGATCGACCGCGCGTTCACGATCCCCGGGCACGGTGCGGTGGTCACCGGCACCTTGCGCGGCGGAGAACTGCGACCCGGCGATACGTTGACGCTGCATCCCGCCGCAAAGCCGGTACGCGTGCGCGGCATCCAGGTGCATGGCGAAGCGGTCGAGGCGGCGCAGCCCGGCCAGCGCACCGCGGTGAACTTGCGCGATGTCACCGCCGCCGAACTCGCGCGCGGCATGGCGCTTGCGGCACCCGACGCACTCGGCCCGAGCGAATGGCTGACGCTGGCCCTGCGTTCGACCGGAAGCGCGCCGCCGCTGGCGAACGGCATGCACTTGCGCGCGCTATTCGGCACCGCCGAAGTCGATGCACGGCTTCGACTGCTCGATCGCGACGTGCTGGAGCCCGGCGAGGCGGCGCTGGCGCAAATCCGCCTCGCCGAACCCGCTGCACTGCCCGCGCGCGAGCACGTCGTGCTGCGCATCGCGTCTCCGGCGCGTACGGTGGCGGGCGGGCCAGTGCTCGAGCCGGTGGTGCGCCGGCGGCGAAGGCACGATCCGGTGAGCCTTGCCCGGCTCGCCGCCTTGCGCGATCTCGCGCCAGAGGCGTGGATCGCAGCCGAGGCGCTCGGCACCGGCACCACGCTTGCCGAGCTGGCGCGGCTCAGCGCGTTCTCGCTCTCGCGCGTTCACACAGTGCTCGCGGCGCTGCCGGTCATCATCACGCGCAGCGGCATCGTGCTGCGCACGGCCGATCTCGCCGCGCTGTCGGGCCAATTGCCGCAATTGATCGATCGCGAGTGGTTCGGCCTCTCGCGCGGCCGCCTTGCCGCGCTGCTTCCCGGCACGCGCGCGGCGGCGATCGACGAAGTGTTGCGGCGGTTGCTGGCCGAGGGACGGATCGTCCGCCGTGGTAGCCAGCTCGTGCTCGCCTCAGCCGATGCGGATCGCGCCCGCGCGCAAACCGAGGCGGAGCATATCGAGGCGATCGCGGAGCTGCTCCGGCTCGCGGGGCTATCGCCGCCCAACCCTTCCGCGATCGTCACCGATGCCGCCAGCGCGCGAGCGGTCGATGTGCTGCTCAAGCGCGGCACGATCGTGCGCGCGGTCGATCGCGCCAAGCACCGCGAGCTGCTGTTCCATCGCGACGCGATTGCCGAGGCCCGCGCACGCCTGGCGCCGTTGTTACTGGACGGGTGCAGCCTGCTCGTCACCGATATCGCCGCGGCCCTGGGGATCAGCCGCAAGTTCACGATGCCGCTGCTCGATCACCTCGACACGATCGGATTTACGCGGCGAGAGGGAGATCGGCGGGTACCGGGCGCGCGGCCTGGTGCCGGTACGCTATGAGCAATTGGGATGCTGCCCCGTAGGCGTACAGCCGCCGCCGCCGCCGTCAAAAATCAATGCCACCTGCGCCAGCCCGCCGAGCCTGGCAAATTGCGGCGTTGTCCATTTTCGCGACGCGGGAGGTAAGCGGTCTTTGTCGTCCGTCGGCCGCATCGAGCACCCATCAAGAAGTCTAAGTTGAGCGCAATTTGCCATGGATCTGGCCAATAGCAAATACCTTGGTGATGCGCCTGGCGTAGCCGATTGACATCCACGCGCTGAACGGGCGCTTTGATGCGACAAAGAAATCGGAGGCACATCATGGCAAGACCGCTCAAGAACCTCGCCGAGATCGCAGTGATCGGCGGCGGCCTCGCGGGCCTGGCAGCGGCGCGACAGCTGACACGGATCGGCCGTCTGGTGACACTGTTCGAGGGCAGCGGCATGTACGGCGGCCAGGTCGCGACGGTCGAGCAGGTCGACGGGCTCGGCGCGCCGGGGCATTTCTCGGGGCAGGATGTCGCGATCGAACTGCTCGAACAGGCGCGCAAGGCCGGCGCGCGGGTGATCGACGTGCCGATCGCTTCGCTCGAGATCGGCGCCAGGCTCACGATCACCGACGAGGAGGGCAAGACCCATCACCCCGAGGCGGTCATTATCGCGAGCGGCGCGCATGCACGCGGGCTCGGCGTGCCGGGAGAGGAGGCATTCGTCGGACGAGGACTGTCACATTGTGCGACGTGCGATGGCGGGTTCTTCCGCGGGGAAGATGTCGCGGTCATCGGCGGCGGCGATGCGGCGGTGACCGAGGCGCTCGTGCTCACCCGCACCAGCCGCACCGTGTACATGGTCTGCCGCAGCCCATTGAGGGCCAAGCGCGAATATATCGAGAAGCTCGACGCCAAGGAGAACGTCCGCTTCCTCTGGGACAGCGAAGTCACCGGCATCCTCGGTACTGACGGAGTGACCGGCCTGAGCCTTCGCAACGTGCGCAGCGGCGAGGCGTCGGAGATCACCTGCGCCGGGCTGTTCCCGTTCATCGGCAGCGAGCCCAGCGCACCGTTCATCTCCGCCAAGTTCAAGGACAAAGGCGGCTATATCATGACCGGCGCGGACTATGCGACCAGCGACCCGCGGGTGTTCGCAGTCGGCGCGGTGCGTGCGGGTTATGGTGGAAACGTGGCGCAGGCCATGGCAGAAGGCGTGGGTGCGGCCGAGGCGGCGGCGCGGCTGATCGCATCGCGGAAAATTCGCGACAAGATCGCTGCGTGACCGTCCGGAACAACGGGAGTGACTGACATGGCAACAACCGACGGCCAATATGCGGTCGTCTGGCCCTGCGGAGAGCGAAGGCTCAAGGTCCGGCCGCTGGCGAAGCGGCTCGATACGCTCAAGGGCAAGAAGGTCGCCCAGCTCTGGGACTACCTGTTCGCAGGCGACGAGGTGTTCGCCTCGCTCGAAGCCGAGCTGGCGAAGACGTACCCGGACCTCGAGTGGGTCAGCTGGCGCGAATTCGGCTCGACCCATGCGGTGAACGAGAAGGAGCTTCTCGCCTCGCTGCCGCAGCGGTTCAAGGAATTGGGAGTAGACGCAGCCATATCCTGTATGGCTTGCTGAGGTTCTTGCACGCCCGCCGTGTTGCGGGCCGCTGAAGCGTGTGAACGAGCCGGTTTCCCAACGTCCTCGCTGACTTGCGAAGGATTTCTGACCCAAGCGGCCGCGACTGCGGTCGGCCTCGGCATGCCCAACTTGCCGGTGGCGATGATCGTGGGTCATCCCGGCGCGCAAAGCGACGAGGAGATCCGCGCGTTCGCCGCCAGCGTCACTGCGGCGCAAGTGGTCGAGAACCTCACCGTGGACCGCGAACTCGTCGTCCTGCCGGACGAGCCCGGGCCGCGCGACATCGTGTTCACCGGCAGCTTCGAGGACGTCACCGAGTTCTTCATCGACAACGACTGGTGCGAGGGTCTCCCGATCGTCCCGCCGACGATCGAGAAGATCGAGGAATTCCTCAAGTTCACCGACAGGAAGCCGACCGAGATCCTGGGAGTCGCACTGCCCGAAAGCCGCGCGGTCACTGTCTGGGCGACCGCGGTCAACGGCGTGATGGCAGGCTGCAAGCCCGAATACATGCCGGTCCTGCTCGCGCTCGCCGAGGCGATGGTCGATCCGATCTACGGCGTCGAACACTCGGGCAACACCCCGGGCGCGGAGACCCTGATCGTGCTCAACGGGCCGATCATCAAGGACCTCAAGTTCAATTACGAACAAGGCGTGCTGCGCGACGGGTTCCGAGCGAACACCACCGTAGGGCGGTTCTGGCGCCTCGCGCTGCGCAACATGGCGGGCTTCCGGCTGCACAAGACCGACAAGGGCAGTTTCGGCAACACCTTCCGGGTGGTGCTCGCCGAGAACGAGGATGCGCTGGCGCGGATCGGCTGGCCCTCGAATGCCGAGGACATGGGCTTCAAGACCGGCGACAACACCGTCACCATCACGCGCATGACCGGCGGCGGCGTGTTCCCCTCGGTCACCGGCAACAAACCCGAACAGATGATGCCTTACATCTGCGAACAGGTGGCGAGGCAGACGGGCTGGGAGATCGTGTTCACCGTCGGCGGCTTGTCGCACGGAACATTGCGTCCGATGCTGATCCTCACCCCGATCCTGGCCGAGACGATCGCCAAGGCCGGCTGGTCGAAGCGCGACGTCAAGCAGTGGCTGTTCGATCACGCGCGGATGCCGGCGTGGCAGGTCGAGGCGTTCTGCAATGATTATACGGATTTCCCGATCGGTTCGCTCAAGCATCAGGTCAATCTGGGTCGCCTGCCGCGCGATTTTGCCGAGAGCGACGATCCGAACCGGATGGTGCCGATCGTGGTCGATCCGCTGGACTTCATGGTGATCGTGTCGGGCGATCCGCTGCGCACGAACGCCTATACGTTCACGCACAACGGCTATCTCGGCTTCCCGGTGGCAAAGAAGATCACGCTGCCGGACGACTGGGCCGAGCGGGTGAGGACGCCGTAAAATCCTCCCCGCTCGCGGGGAGGGGGACCGCCGCCGCAGGCGGTGGTGGAGGGGTTTTTGCCTCCGGCACATCCTCTCGCCGACGTACCAAGCCCGCCGCCCCCTCCGTCAGCCGTGCGGGCTTCCCCCTCCCCGTGAATGGGGAGGAACTTTAGCGCAGGTTCGTGACTTGCCTCGCTGCGTCCCCCCGTGCCAGTCGCTGTCCCTAGAGGATTCGAAAGGACAACCATGCCGCGCGTGATCATCGCCGATGCGTTCGGTCCGCCAGAGGCGTATCGCATAGAGGACCGCGAGCTCGGATCGCCCGGCAAGGGCCAGATCACGGTAGCGATCCGGGCGATCGGCATTTCCTATGTCGACGTGCTGACCGCCGAGGGGAAATATCAGGTCACCCCGCCGCTGCCGTTTATTCCCGGCAGCGAATGCGCGGGCGAAGTCACCGCAGTGGGCGAGGGCGTCACCCACCTGTCCGTGGGTGACCGCGTGATGGGCAGCAGCTTCGGCGGCATCTTCGTCGAGGCCGGCAATTTCCGCGCATCGAGCTTCAGCAAGGTACCAGGCGCCCTGACCCTCGAACAAGGTGCGGTGTTCCCGCCGAGCTACCTGACCGCGGCACATGCGCTGATCGATCGCGGACGGCTGCAACCCGGCGAAACGCTGCTGGTGCTGGGTGCGGGCGGCGCGACCGGCATCGCCGCGATCCAGACCGGCAAGGCGCTCGGCGCACGGGTGATCGCCTCCGCCTCGGGCGCGGAGAAGCGCGCGGCGTGCCTCGAGGCCGGCGCAGACGTTGCGGTCGGCACGCGCGACGCCGACTGGCGCGATCAGGTCAGGGCCGCCAACAATGGAAAAGGCATCGACGTGGTGTTCGATCCGGTCGGTGGCGACATGACCGATCCGGCGTTCCGCTCGCTGGGGTACGACGGGCGCTATCTGGTGATCGGTTTCACCGGCGGGATCTCGACGCTCAAGACCAACCTTCCACTGGTCAAGACCGCCAGCATGATCGGCGTCCAGATTCGCGTGTTCGGCATGGAGGAGCCCGAGAAGATGGCGCGGACGCAGGCGTGCGTCACCGAACTTGCGGCGAAGGGCCTGCTCCAGCCGGTGATCGGCAGGACTTATCCGTTCGATGACTACATTGCAGCGATGCACGATGCGTTCGACGGCAAGACCGCCGGGCGGATCGTGCTGGTGACGGGATAAGCCATGCCCAAGCAGCGCGACGCGATCCGGATGAGCGAGGCCGAAATCGCCGCGTTCCTCGATACCACGCAGACGATTTCGGTCGCGACGATCAGCAAGGACGGCGCGCCGCACCTCACAGCGTTGTGGTTCGCGCGCGACGGGGACACGATCCTGTTCGAAACCTACGGCCGCTCGCAGAAAGTCGTGAACATCGCGCGCGATCCGCGAGTCGCGGTGCTCGCCGAGGCGGGCACGACATATCCCGAATTGCACGGCGTCTCGATCAACGGCCGCGCCGAGATCGTCGATGCGGAGCCGCGATTGTCCGCGCTGATGCGCAAGATCGTCAGCCGCACCGGCGGGCCGAGCGACGACGCCACACTCGAGCAGCATGTCGCCGCGATGGTCCGCAAGCGTGTGGTGATCGTGGTCCATGCCGAGAAGACGATCAGTTGGGATCATCGCAAGCTGGGCCTACCCCGCTCCTAACACATTCCTAACTATCCTGCGCCATGAGGCATCGGAACAAGGAGTTCCCGATGCGCGAGGATGCGAAGAACCTGCTCGATCGGCTGGGTGCCAGCGAGCTGACATACCGCGAGTTTCCGGGCCGCTACGCAGATTTCGCTTTCTGGCCGCTGTTTTCGGAGAGGGCGGCGAATCCCGGTGTACGCGCCCGCCTCGATGCTGCCGAAGAGACCAGGCCCGCAGGCATCGGCGATGCGCGGGCGATGCAGAATTATCTCGCAACGCTGGTGGAAGCGGGCCGGCTCTGATGGCACCGCGGCTGCTTGCAGCCAGAGAATTGGCCCCCTGCTCCATGCGTGTGCTCGCCGCGTTTCTGCTCGCGGTGCCGGTGCTCTTCGTGACGCTCGATCCGGTCGGGCAGTGGCTGTTCGGGATCGCCGTGATGGCGGGCGCCGCTGCGTTCAAGCGCCAGGGCGGCGACCGCGGCCGTTTCGCGCTCGGTCTGCTCGCGATTCTCGTGTCCACGCGGTACCTGATCTGGCGCACCGCACACACGTTGGGGATCGTAGGCGCGCCATGCGCAGTGCTCGGCACCGCGCTCTACCTCGCCGAGGTCTACGCCTGGGCCGTGCTGCTGCTTGGCGTTTTCCAGACGATCCGGCCACTGAACCGGCCAGTGGTGGCGATATCGGGGGATCCGGCGAACTGGCCCACGGTCGACGTGTTCGTGACGACGTTCGGTGAGAGCCTCGAGATCGTGCGGACCACCGTGCTCGCCGCGATGGATCTCGATTACCCGGAGGGCCGCTTCCGCGTGCACATCCTGGACGACGGGCGCCGCCCGGACTTGCGCGATTTCGCCGAGGATGCCGGCTGCGGCTATCTCGTGCGCGAGGGCAATCATCAGGCCAAGGCGGGCAATCGCAACGCCGCGCTTACCCGCACCGACGGCGAACTGATCGCAGTCCTCGATTGCGACGATGTGCCGACCCGCGCGTTCCTGCAGCTTACCGTCGGCTGGTTCCAGCGCGATGCCCGGCTCGCGCTCGTCCAGACGCCGAACCACCCTTATTCGCCCGATCCGATCCAGCGCAACACCGCGCGATTTCCTGACGGCGAGCGCATGTCGGGTGAGTGCGACGTGTTTCACGGGCCGATCCAGGGCGGCAACGATCTGTGGAATGCCGCCCTGTTCTGCGGTTCCTGCGCAGTGATCCGCCGCGCGGCGCTGACCGGGATCGGCGGCTTTGCCGGCGAGACACTTGCGGGTGACGCGCAAACCTCGCTGAGGCTTCAGCGCGCCGGCTGGAACACCGCTTACCTCGACGCGCGACTTGCAGCGGGGCTCGCCGCCGGACGACTGGCGGTCCATATCTGCCAGCGTGCGCGCCGGGCGCACGGGATGACGCGGATCCTGCTGCTCAACTGCCCACTGTTCGGGCGCGGTCTTACCTGGCCGCAGCGTCTGTGCACGCTTTCGGGCTTGCTGCAGCTTCAGTTCGCACTGCCGCGGATTGTTTTCCTGACGAGTCCGCTGGCGTTCCTGCTGTTCGGGCAGACGATCATCGCTGCGGCGCCCGCCGCAATCCTGGCTTACGCCGCGCCGCATCTGTTCTGCTCTGCCGCCTTGTCGAACCGCATCCATGGCGGATCGCGCAGGCCGTTCTGGAACGAGGTCCACCAGACGATCCTCGCGTTTCATCTGCTTCCTGCCACCATGCTGCCGCTGCTGCGCCGGCGGCGCGCACCGGACATTGCTGCCGACAAGCGCGGCCTGATCGACAAGCCTTATTTCGCGTGGCGGATGGTGAGCCCCCAGATCACCTGCGGCGTAGCGCTGCTGCTCGCCATCGTCACCGGCCTCGCGCGGTATCGGCTTCACGGCGGCGGCAGCGATACGCTGCTGCTCAATATCGGCTGGGCCTCGTTCAACCTCATGCTTCTGTTGGCGGCGATCGGCGCGGCGCGAGAGACCCGTCAGCTGCGCAGCGACGCCCGCTTCACTTATGCCACGCCTGCCGGCGCCTGGCTTGCAAGCGGCCACTGCATCCCCGCGCGCAGCACCGACCTGTCGCTCGGCGGCGCCTCGCTCGAGATTCCGGGCGAGACCGAGGACGCGGTGCGCAGCCTCACGCACGTCTCGTTCGATGTCGGTGACGACACTCTGGTGCTCGCGGTCGAGGTCAAACGCGCCGGACCGGGCCGTGCAACGGTGCAATTCGAGAAGCCCGACCTGCTCACGCAGCGCTACCTCGTGCGTCTGGTCATGGGCCGAGCGGACGCCTGGCAGCCGCGCGAGCCGGCCCGCATCGTCGGCGTCCTGCAATCGGCGCGCGACATCGCCCGGATCAATCTTGCGAACATGCGCTCCGCCATCCGGGCTCCGGTGGCCGCCCTGCGTAAGGGCTGGGGGAATACGATCATCACCGCGGCGCTGACCGCGCTGATATGCGCGCTTCCTTATTCGGCCCACGCCGCGCAGGCGCTGGCGCCCCCGCCGACTTCGTCATGGCTGAGGCGCGCGGTGGGGGCGCTGACGTTGGGGGCAATGGCGATCCTGTCCGCCGCGCTGCTCGCGGGGCCGGCCCTCGGCTGGTTCGAGGCACAGGCACGCGAGCGGCTCGCTGGCAAGGACGCGCCCGGATGATGCGGCGCAGTCGATCGCCAGACCGAGCGACGCAGCTTATGGCTTCGGAGCCGCCTTTGCCGCCGGCAATTCGAAGCCCGGTTGATAATCGATCTTCGCCGACGCGCGCAAAGCCCCCACTCGCTTCTGCAGGCCCTGCTGGGCCACCTTCTGCTGCAGCATCGCGATCGCTGCACGGCGCGCATCTTCGCCGGTAGCAGGCGCAGGCTGCTCTGACAGCTTGCTGGTAAGGACGAGCGTGCCGTTCTCGACCACGGCAAAAGGCCGCCCCATTGGAACCGCGGCGATCTTGGCATAGTCCGCCGATTCGAGAACGAACGAGTCGATGGAGGCCCGCCCTCGCTGGAATGCGACGTTGTGTGCGGTGAGGATCTGAGCGACTTCGTCGAGCGATTTTGCGTCCTTCAGCCAGTCATCCATGACGTTCTGGCGCGGAACCTTGATCTGGTCAACGGCGAGCACGACGCGCTTGGCGAACCGCGAAGGATTGGCCTCTATATAGGCATCCGCCTTGTAGACCTCGGTCTGGCCGACCTGCGCGGCCGTCTCCCCGGCAAACATGCTCGCGAGGAGAAGATTGTCCGCCGATCGCGATTTCAAGATGTAGTCCTGCGACTTGTCGAGCCCGTCTGCCTTGGCACCCTGTACCATCAGACGCTCGTTGATCAGTTGATTGAGCGCGACTTTACGGGCCAGCTTGGGATCCGTGCCCGCCGGCACTTGCGGCATCGCAGCATCAAGTTCGGGGCGCGTGATCTCATCGCCGTTGACCACGGCGATGACGTCGCCCTCGGGCGTTTTCTTGCAACCGGACAGCACCACCATCAGCATCACGGGTGCGATATAGCGTTTCACTTCGATTTCCTTCAGCCGTTACCGAGCACGATCTAGTAATGATGCGGGTTTTCATCGCGCGGTAAACAAGCGAGTTGCCCGGCGCGTCCTCTATCCTTCGACATCGCTGGGTCGGAGCGCCATCCGGCACCGCCCCCCTATCGCGGGCAAACCGATACACGCAGTCGCCGAACGCGTTGGCCCCCATTAGTTTCTATCCGACCGGAATGCTCTGACGACATCTAACTACTTGATGCAGATTAACTTCCTACAACCCGATCGGCGGGAGATTCATTTACGATAGAAGTTGACTCCATGCAAATCTTGCATGATGGTAATGCATGTCTGATACGGAAGGGATGTCGCCAAGCGTGGCGCACCGTATCCAGGGGAGACGCGAATGATCACCAACCGGCTATCGGCCCTTAAGCGAAATACTCCGCTCCTTGCTGCAAGTGCGTTGTTCGTGATGTCCATGAGCAATGCTGCGCATGCCGAAAATCCGGCCACCAAGGTTGGTTCGGGCGCCAACGGGCTCATCGTCAATCTCGGCGTTCTGACGCCGGCAGTCGGCATTACGATTGCTTCGGAGGGCCCGACGAGCGGATCGGCAACCGTGGCTTCTCCGACCTATAGCGGCAGCCATACGATCGCTTCGGTCAATCAGACCGCTGCCCTGGGCAATACGACCAATCTGACGGTGCTTGGCGTACCGGTCCCGCTTTCGGTTCCGCTTACACAAGGCGTCAAGACCGGCATTATCACCACGTCGGCAAGCGGAACTTTCCCGACCAGCACCGCGACGGCGACGGTGAACGACCTCGGTGTCGACGCTAACCTCTCGACCGCACTCGGTACGCTGCTGCTGCTTGGAATCGACGCCAAGACGATCTCGTCCACGACGTCGTTCACCGGCGGGGTTCTTGGGACCTTGCACGGCTCCAGCACGATCACGAACCTGAGCCTTTCCACACTTATTCCGGGCTTGAACGTGAGCGTCAACGCGGCGGCCAATCCTGCCGCCAACACGACGATCCTCGATCTCGGCTCGCTCGTAGGTCTCAAGATCATCGCGAACGAGCAGATCCTGACCGACGTCGTGACGGGCAACACCCATACGGCGACCCTCACGACCAACGCGCTCGATATCAATTTCACCAACTTCCTGTTGGGCGGGAAGATCCTCAACGGTCAGATCATCGTCGCGCAGAGCTCGGCATCGTTCACGCGGGCGGTCCCCGAAATGTCGACATGGGCGATGATGATCATCGGTCTCGGCGGATTGGGCGGCAGCCTCCGGTCACGCAACCGGGCCAAGACACGGGTGAAGTTCTCGACCGGGCTCCCCGCGCTGCAGGCAGCCTGAGTTCGGCACACCTTCCAAAGTCCAGGGTAACGTTCAACGCCTCTCCCGGTCATCGGGGGAGGCGCAGTCGTTTGGGGCAAGTGTCGGAGCGCCTCCGATTCCACCATCAAACCTAGCATCCCTCTCGCCCCCTCGCTAAGGCGCGGGCATGTCTGACGCGCCCTCACCCATCACCCCCGAAATCGTCGCCGCTCACGGGCTCAGCCCGGATGAATACGCGAACGTGCTCGCCGCGCTCGGGCGCGAACCGAACCTGGTCGAGCTCGGCATCTTCTCGGTGATGTGGTCCGAGCATTGCTCGTACAAATCGAGCCGCATCCACCTCAAGAAGCTGCCCACCGAGGCACCCTGGGTGATCTGCGGCCCCGGCGAGAACGCGGGCGTGATCGACATCGGCGACGGCCCGGACGGAACCAAGCTCGCTGCTATCTTCAAGATGGAGAGCCACAACCACCCCTCGTACATCGAGCCCTACCAGGGCGCCGCGACCGGCGTCGGCGGCATCCTGCGCGACGTGTTCACGATGGGCGCGCGCCCGGTCGCGAACCTCAACGCGTTGCGCTTCGGCCGGCCCGACCATCCCAAGATGAAGCACCTCGTGCAAGGCGTGGTCGCCGGAATCGGCGGCTACGGCAACTGCGTGGGCGTGCCCACCGTAGGCGGCGAGACCAACTTCCACGCCGCGTATGACGGCAACATCCTGGTCAACGCGATGACCGTGGGCGTCGCCGACCAGGCGAAGATCTTCTATTCGGCGGCCAGTGGCATCGGCAATCCGATCGTCTATGTCGGCTCCAAGACCGGGCGTGACGGCATCCACGGCGCGACGATGGCGAGCGCCGACTTCGACGAGAAGTCCGACGAGAAACGCCCCACCGTCCAGGTCGGCGACCCGTTCACCGAGAAGCTGCTGATCGAGGCGTGCCTCGAACTGATGGCGACCGATGCGATCGTCGCGATCCAGGACATGGGCGCGGCGGGGCTGACCTCCTCGTCGGTCGAGATGGCCAGCAAGGGCGGTGCGGGCATTCGGCTCAACATGAACAAGGTGCCGTGCCGCGAAGAAGGCATGACGCCGTACGAGATGATGCTCTCCGAAAGCCAGGAGCGCATGCTGATGGTGCTGGCCCCCGGCAAGGAGCCGATGGCCGAGGCGATCTTCAAGAAGTGGGAACTCGACTTCGCGGTGATCGGCGAAGTCACCGATACCGGGCACATGGTGCTGGAATTCGACGGCGAAGTGGTCTGCGACCTGCCGCTCGGGCCGCTCGCGGATGACGCGCCGCTGTACGATCGCCCGCATGTCCCCACGCCGCCGCTTCCGCCGCTCGCCGCCGTGCCGGTCAGCACCGATCCCGCCGCTGAGCTGCTCAAGCTGATCGGCTGTCCGGACCTCGCCTCGCGCCGCTGGATCTATGAGCAATACGACAGCCAGGTCGGGGCCAACACATTGCAGAAATCGGGCGGCGACGCGGCGGTGGTGCGCATCCACGGCACCCAGAAGGCGCTGGCGATGAGCACCGACTGCACCCCCCGCTATTGCTTCGCCGATCCCGTCGAAGGCGGCAAGCAGGCCGTAGCCGAGACCTGGCGCAACATCACCGCGGTCGGAGGCAAGCCGCTCGCGATCACCAATTGCCTGAACTTCGCCAACCCCCAGCGGCCCGAGATCATGGGCCAGATCGTCGGCGCGCTCGAAGGCATGGGCGATGCCTGCCGCGCGCTCGATTACCCGATCGTTTCGGGCAACGTCAGCCTCTACAACGAAAGCAAGGCCACCGGCGGCGGCTCCGCGATCCTGCCCACCCCCGCGATCGGCGGCGTCGGCCTGCTCGAAGATCACACGAAGATGGCGACGATCGGCTTCAAGGACCTCGGCGAGATCGTGTTCCTCGTTGGCGAGCGGCAGGGCCAGCTCGGCCAGTCGCTGTGGCTGCGCGAAATTCACGGCATCGAGGGCAAGGACGCCGGCCCTCCCCCCGCGGTGGACCTCGCCGCCGAGAAGCGCACGGGCGACTTCATCCGCGATGCTATTCTGGCCGGGCTGACGAGCGCAGTGCATGACGTATCCGATGGCGGCGTCGCGGTCGCGGTCGCCGAAATGGCTCTGGCCGGCGGAATCGGCGCGCTGATCGAGGCAGACGTGAGTGGAGCGGATGTGGCACCAACGTTCTTCGCCGAGGACCAGGGGCTTTACGTCGTCACCGTGCCCGACACGGCGTTGATCCCGTTCCTTCACGCTTCGGATGAGGCAGGCGTCTTCATCGACCGCCTCGGCCGCACGATCGCCAACCGCGTGATCTTCGAACTGGCCGAAAGCGACCACAGCGTCACGATCGCGGCGCTGCGCGCAGCGAACGAGGCGTTCTTCACGGATTGGATGGAAGGCTGAGCCGCCAATGATCATCCGCTCCGACGAGACCGCAGATGTCCCCGTACCCGGCGGCGGCACGATACGCCTTCACCTGTTCCGGCCGGCGGTCGAAGGCCGCTTCCCTGGAATCGTGTTCTATTCCGAGATCTATCAGGTGACCGCGCCGATCCGCAGGCTGGCGGCGCTGCTCGCGGGTCAGGGTTACTGCGTGGCCGTTCCCGAAATCTATCACGAATACGAACCGGCCGGCACGGTGCTCGCCTATGACGATCAGGGTACCGCGCGCGGCAACGCACTCAAAATCGCCAAGCCGGTCGCCGCATACGATGCCGATGCCCGCGCCTCGCTCGCCTTCCTGGCTTCCCATCCCGCCTGCACCGGACGTCTCGGGACGATGGGCGTCTGCCTGGGCGGGCATCTTGCGTACCGGGCGGCGCTCGACCCGTCTGTGTCGGCTGCCGCCTGCTTCTATGCGACCGACATCCACTCCGGCTCGCTCGGCGAGGGCAAGGCGGACGACAGTCTGGCGCGCATGGCGGAGCTCGAGGCGGAGACGCTGTTCGTCTGGGGGCGTCAGGACCCACACGTGCCCTTTGCGGGCCGGGAGCGTATCCGGGCAAGGCTCGAGGAGGTCGGCGCGACATACGAGTGGCACGAGGTGAACGCCGCTCACGCCTTCCTGCGCGACGAAGGACCACGCTACGATCCGGCGCTGTTCCTGCAATCGATCGGCTGGGCGCTCGCCTTGTTTCAGCGCCGGCTGGGCTAGTCCCGCACCCAGTCCTCGCGCCGCACGCCGAGCAGGTCGAGAACGCTGGTCAGGTCCCCCCGCTCGATCCATCCGTCCGCTGCCGCGCGCGCCTTCGGCTTGGCGTGGTAGGCGATGCCGTATGTCGCGGCTTCGAGCATGGGGATGTCGTTGGCGCCGTCCCCTGTCGCCAGACTGACCGCCCCCTCGCCCAGCGTCGCGA
Organism: Actinobacteria bacterium 21-64-8; assembly: GCA_903970225.1. Taxonomy (GTDB): domain Bacteria; phylum Pseudomonadota; class Alphaproteobacteria; order Sphingomonadales; family Sphingomonadaceae; genus Novosphingobium. The sequence goes on from CAJCHR010000393.1 coordinate 20,542, forward strand.
CTTCGGCGAGCAGCGTCGCCTTTTTCACCGCGCTATCGGTGATCGGGCCGACGAGGCCGCCGGTCAGCTTCCCGTCCGCGAAGCCGAGCCGGTTCGCGACGACGTGCTCGAAGCCGAGGTCGGCCGCGACCGGATCGGCGAAGTGGTGGAAGCCGCCGGTTACCAGCACCGTGCGACAGCCGAGCGATTTCAGCGTCTGCACCAGCACGCGCGCGCCGGGCATCGGCACAATCCGTTCGGCCAGGCACTGATCGATCGCCGACAAGTCCAGACTCGCAAGCAACGCCACGCGCTCGCGCAGCGCGGTCTCGAAATCGAGTTCGCCCTGCATCGCCCGCTCGGTGATCGCGGCGATCTGGGGCTTGAGGCCGGCGAAATCGGCGAGTTCGTCGATGCATTCGGCGGCGATCATCGTCGAATCCATGTCGGACACGAACACCGCGGGGATCACCGGCTCGTGATCGGCGACAAGGATATCGCAAGGTCCGCAATGCCGGCCCAGCACTTCGCGAACGCCAGCCGCATCGCCGTGCGGCAGTTGCAGCTCGATCACCTTTGAGCCGCTCGCGATCGGCTCGGCCATCGCCACCGGCCAGCCGCATGCCGCAAGTTCGGTCCGCGCGGAATCGATCGCGCGGGCAAGGTTCGCGGGGTCTGCTATCAGCCGGGCGATGAGCAACGCGAATTCCTCTGAAATGGCGCCTGATAACGGCGCGGACTTGCCGAGGGTGGCGCTCATCGCAGGGCCGACCGCGAGCGGCAAGAGCGATCTCGCGGTGCGGCTCGGCCTCGCACTGAAGCAGCGCGGCCGCGCGGCGGTGGTGATCAATGCCGACAGCGCGCAAGTCTATGCCGACTTGTCCGTGCTCAGCGCGCGGCCCACCGAGGCGGACATGCGCGGCGTGCCGCACCGCCTGTTCGGCGCGTGGGACGGTGCGCTGGCTTGCTCGGCGGCGGATTGGGCGGCGGCGGCGCGCGCGGAGATCGGCGTTGCGCATGCGGATGGCGCGGTGCCGATCCTGGTCGGCGGGACCGGCCTTTATATCCGCACGCTGCTCGATGGGATTGCGCCGGTTCCGCCGATCGATCCCGACGTGCGCGCCGCGGTTCGCGCGCTGCCGGTCGCCGAGGCTTACGCAGCACTCTCCATCGAAGACACCGCCCGTGCCGCCGTGCTTGCGCCAGCCGACGGCGCACGCATCGCCCGCGCGCTGGAAGTCGTGCGCTCGACCGGGCGTGGTCTTGCCGAATGGCACGCCGAGCGCAGCGGCGGGATCGCCGAAACCATCGAGCTCCATCCCGCGATCCTGGTCCCTTCGCGCGAGTGGATATATGCGCGCTGCGACGCGCGGTTCGCCGCGATGCTAGAAGACGGCGCGATAGCGGAAGTCGCCGCGCTGCTGGCGCGCGGCCTCGACCCGGCGCTCCCCGTGATGCACGCGATCGGAGTGGCCGAGATCGGCGAGTACCTTGCTGAACAATGCTCGCTCGCCGCGACACAAACGCGCGGCGCACAGGCGACACGCAATTATGCCAAGCGGCAATTTACCTGGCTGCGGCACCAACCGCCGGAGGCTTGGCCGCGACTGACGAACATGAGTTTCGATCCGGAGCCGATTTTCGATGCTTTGTTACGATAACGAAGCTTGACACGACACTTTATGTCGTATAGAGCCGCAGATGCCAGCTTCGAGAGAAGCGCGCCATGGGTTGGCGACTGAACCCGGCATAGCTTGCTGTGCCGGGTTGCATCTTTTAAAGGCCCCGGCTTTATTCTGAGGATTCGGTTCGGTGAGCGAAGAGCGCAGCGGCGCGAGTATTCTGGTTGAGTCCCTGGTCCGCCAGGGCGTGGAATTCGTGTTCGGCTATCCGGGCGGCGCGGTGCTGCCGATCTATGACGCGCTCTTCGGCGAAGCGCGCATCCGCCACATCCTCGTCCGGCACGAAGCCGGCGCGGCGCATGCGGCCGAGGGTTATGCGCGCTCGACCGGCAAGCCCGGCGTCGTGCTCGTCACCTCGGGCCCCGGCGCGACCAACGCGGTCACCGGCATCGCCGACGCGTTCATGGACTCGATCCCGCTCGTCATCATCACCGGCCAGGTCCCGACCGCGCTGATCGGCTCGGACGCCTTCCAGGAAGCCGACACGATCGGTATCACCCGGCACTGCACCAAGCACAACTATCTGGTGAAGGACCCGTCCGAACTCGCCGCGACGATCGACGAGGCGTTCCAGATCGCCACGCAAGGCCGCCCCGGCCCGGTGCTGATCGACATCCCCAAGGATGTCCAGATCGCACAGGCCGCGTGGCACACGGCCGCGCCGCAGCGCCCCAACCGCTACACGCCGCAGCTCGACGGCGGCGCGGACGAGATCGCCAAGGCCGTCGAGTTGCTGGCGCGCGCCAAGACGCCGGTGTTCTACACCGGCGGCGGCGTAATCAACGCGGGTCCGCGCGCATCGGAGCTGCTGCGTGAACTGCAGACGCTGACCGGAGCGCCGGTCACCTCGACGCTGATGGGCCTCGGCGCATTTCCGGCGGATCACCCCGACTGGCTCGGCATGCTCGGCATGCACGGGACGTACGAGGCAAACTGGGCGATGAACCAGGCCGACCTCGTGGTCTGCATCGGCGCGCGGTTCGATGACCGCGTGACCGGGCGGCTCGACGCGTTCTCGCCGAACTCGATCAAGATCCACATCGATATCGATCGCGCCTCGATCAACAAGACCGTGCACGTCGATCTGCCGATCATCGGCGACTGCGCGCACGTGCTCGACCAGCTGATCGCCGGCTGGGGCACGCGCAAGGCGCAGGACCTTTCGGCATGGAAGGCGCGGATCGATGGCTGGAAGGCCAGGAAGAGCCTGTCCTACCGCCGCTCCAAGACCGAGATCATGCCGCAGTATGCGGTCGAGCGACTGTTCGCGCTGACCAGGGACCGCAACCCGATCATCTCGACCGAAGTCGGCCAGCACCAGATGTGGGCCGCGCAGCATTACAAGTTCTTCGATCCGAACAAGTGGCTGACCAGCGGCGGCCTCGGCACGATGGGCTACGGCCTGCCCGCCGCGATCGGCGCGCAGCTCGGCAATCCCGACGATCTGGTCATCGACATCGCGGGCGAAGCCTCGATCCAGATGAACATCCAGGAGCTCGGCACCGCCAGCCAGTACCGTTTGCCGGTCAAGGTGTTCATCCTCAACAACGAGTGGATGGGCATGGTCCGTCAGTGGCAGGAACTGACGTACGAGAGCCGCTATTCGAACTCCTATTCGGACAGCCTGCCCGATTTCGTGAAGCTCGCCGAAGCCTATGGCTGGAAGGGCATCCGCATCGAGCACGAGAGCGAGCTCGATGACGGCATCCGCGCGATGCTGGCGCATGACGGCCCGGTGATCGTCGATTGCCTGGTCGCCAAGTCGGCGAACTGCTTCCCGATGATCCCTTCGGGCGCGGCGCATACCGACATGCTGCTCGACGGCGACGTCGTCAGCGGCACCATGGACGACGAAGCCAAAGCGCTGGTCTGAAAGTTTTCGAAAATGCGAATCCAGAAACGCGCCTCCGAGCGCCACGTCCTGATAGTGACCGTCGACAACGAGGCGGGTGTGCTCGCGCGGATCGCCGGCATGTTCACCGCGCGCGGTTATAACATCGACAGCCTGACCGTGGCCGACATCAGCGAGAACCACGCGATCAGCCGGATCACGATCGTCACGCACGGCCCGACCACCACGATCGACCAGATCCGCGCCCAGCT
>CAJCHR010000394.1 GCA_903970225.1 Actinobacteria bacterium 21-64-8
CGCAGTGGAACGGCGCCGAGACCGGCAGCATCATGCCGCGCTTGATCCCATGCTCCTTGACCAAGGCGACCGCGCGCTCGATCGCCTCGCGATGACCGCTGATCACGACTTGCGTGGGATCGTTGTCGTTGGCGACGGCGCAGACCTGTCCCTGCGCGGCGGCCTCCGCGAGCGCGCTCGCCTTGTCGATGTCGGCGCCGAGCAGCGCTGCCATCGCGCCCACGCCCACCGGCACCGCCGCCTGCATCGAGCGACCGCGCAGCTTTAGCAGCCGCGCGGTGTCGGCCAGGCTGAACGCACCGGCGGCACACAGCGCGGTGTACTCGCCCAGGCTGTGGCCCGCGACGAACTCCGCCTTCTGCGCCAGGCTGACGCCGCCTTCCTTCTCGAGCACGCGCAGCACCGCGATCGCATTGGCCATGATCGCGGGCTGGGCGTTCTCGGTCAGAGTCAGCTCTTCTTCCGGGCCGCCGGTCATGATCGCGAACAGCTTTTGGCCGAGCGCGTCGTCGACTTCCTCGAACACTTCGCGGGCGACCCGGCTGGCCTGCGCGAGGTCGGCGCCCATGCCAACCTTCTGGCTGCCCTGCCCCGGAAAAACGAATGCGCGCATCGACGACCTTCCTGATTGCCCGAGTGTTCATCGGGAACGGGAATCGACGAAGACGGTTGCGTCTTTTCTCGATTCGGCGTGGCGCGGCGGCTTATTGGCGTTCGCGGGCCGCGGCAACCCCGAACGGCACGATCTTGTTGTCTGCGTCGTGCCCGATGTCGGCCGGGCCGAGGAACGGGATCGAATGCCGGGTGCACCAGTGACGTGCGATCGCCTCGACGTCGTGGCCGAACGGCCGGTCGTTCTCGGGCACTGCGCTAACTCGCCCGAGCCGCAGACCGGCAATGCCGGCGAGATGCGCCGTGACGTGGAAGAACAGCCGGTCGACGGCGTAAAGGTGCTCGCTGACTTCCTCGACCATCACCACCTGTCCGGCCAGCCCCGGCATCAGCCGCGTGCCGCACAGCATCGCCAGCGTCATCAGGTTGAACGCGACGGCTGGGCGCGGACCGAGTGACGGCTCCAGGCCGGCGGCATCGCCTGCAAGGTACGCCAGCGTCCGGCGCACCGCAGCCTCGCCGCCCTCGCGCCGGATATCGACCGGCATCGGCGCGTGCACGGGATGACCAATCCGCTCCCGGTACAGCGCACCCAGCAGATACCCCGCGTCGGAATAGCCCAGCCAGCGCTTGCCATCGGCCACCCGGCTGAGCTGCGGCATTGCGTCTTCGACCACCCGGCACGCGCCATATCCGCCTCGCGCGAACCACACCGCATCGATCTGCGGATCGTTCGCGCACTCGAGGAACGCCGAAAGGCGCAGCGCATCGCTGCCGGCGAAATGCCCTTCGCTGGCGAAGCACTGCGGATGAAAGTCGAGCTGCAGCGCCGGGTACTCCCGCGCGAGCGCACGCACCCGGTCGGCATCATCCGGGGTGATCGGGGTGGAGGGTGCGCAGATGGCGATGCGGGTGGGCATAACCTGCTCCTATGCGCCGAGTTGTCTCGCCTGCAAGGTTGTCATGCGCGCGCGTGTTGCATAGCGGGGGAACATGGCCACCGGATCGACCGACCTTACCGCGCACCCCTGGTTCTTCTGCGGGATCGGCGGTTCGGGGATGTTGCCGCTGGCGCTGATCCTCAGGGGTCATGGCGCCGTCGTCGGCGGATCGGACCGCAGCCGCGATCAGGGGCGCTCGCCCGAAAAGTTCGCATGGCTGGAGGCGCAGGGTTTTCGGCTGTTTCCGCAGGACGGCAGCGGGATCACCACCAAGTATCAGACGCTGGTCGCATCGGCCGCGATCGAGGACAGCGTGCCCGAAGTGATCCGCGCCAAGGCACTGGCCTGCCCGCGGATGAGCCGGGCGGCGCTTCTCTCCACACTGTTCAACGCCGCACCCGCCGGCATCGCGGTGGGCGGGACCAGCGGCAAGTCGACCGTCACCGGCATGATCGGCTGGATCCTCACGCACGCGGGCCGCGATCCCACGATCATGAACGGTGCGGTGATGAAGAACTTCGTCGACGCGCAGACGCCGTTCGTCAGCGCGCGCGTGGGCAAAGGCCGCGAGTTCGTGGCCGAAGTGGACGAGAGCGATGGCTCGATCGCATTGTACCGCCCGCGCATCGCCGTGCTCGGCAACGTCAGCCTCGATCACAAGCCGATGGCCGAACTGCGCAAGCTGTTCGGCGAGTTCCTCGGCCGGGCAGCGGCGGGCGTGGTCAATTTCGATGATCCGGAAACCGCGGGCCTCGCTCATCGCGCGCAGACTCTGCTGAGTTTCGGCGTGACCAATTACGCGGCTACGATCGGCGTCACCCCAGGCACGATCACCGAGAGCGCCTCGACGATCAGCGCGACGATCCGCGACCGGCGCGACGGCGCGAGCTATCCGCTGGTGCTGCGCGTGCCGGGTCGCCACAACTTGTACAATGCGCTGGCGGCGATCGGCGCGGCGAGCGTTGCGGGCGTGAAAGTCGGCGAGGCGGTGGCGGCGCTGGCGAGTTTCCGGGGTCTCGCACGGCGGTTCGACGTGATCGGGACCAGCCGCTCGGGGATCACCGTGATCGACGACTTCGGGCATAACCCGGAGAAGGTCGCAGCCACGCTGACAACTTTGAAGGCGCATCCGGGCCGCGTGATCGCGTTCTTCCAACCGCACGGTTACGGACCACTACGGCAGATGGGCACCGAACTGGCCGCGACGTTTGCCAAGCTGCTGGGTTCGGACGACGTGACGGTACTCTGCGACCCGGTTTACTTCGGCGGCACAGTCGATCGCAGCGAAGGCAGCGAGCGGATCGCCAGATTGATCGCCGATGGCGGTGGACACGCCAAATATGTGCCTTTGCGCGAGGATGTAGGCGACCTGATCACTTCGATCGCGCAGCCGGGCGATCGGATCGTGGTGATGGGGGCGCGGGATGATACGCTGAGCCTGTTCGCCAAGGATTTGCTGGCACGGCTCGATTAAGATCCTGCCAATCCAAGGGTTTTCAGCGTCGCAGCCGGTTTGTGAGATGCACGACCCCCGCGACGATCCCGCCCGCGATCAACCCGGCCACTGCCGAGCACACCGCATAGCCAAGCCACCCCAGCACACCGCCAATCGGTCCGCTCGCAACGCTGAGCCAATGGTCCACCCCATGCGCCAGATCGGCTGGCGCATTCCAGCCAAGCTCGTCCGCGCCGTGTAGCAATATGCCCCCGCCGACCCACAGCATGGCGACCAGTCCGATCTCCGCGAGGAACGTCAGCAACACCGGCATCAGGCGCAGCAGGAATTTGCCGACCGCCCTCGCCACGCTTCCGCCGCGCCGGGCGAGGTGCAGGCCGATATCATCCATCTTCACGATCAGTCCGACCGTCCCGTAGACGCCGATGGTCATCACGATCGCGACCACCACCAACACCACGGTGCGTTCGATCACCGGCTCGTCGGTCACTTGTGCGAGCGAGATCGCCATGATTTCCGCCGAGAGGATGAAGTCGGTGCGGATCGCGCCCGACACGCGGCTCTTCTCGAGCGCGGCAGGATCGGCGCTTTCCTCGGCGGCTTCCCCATGGGCGCCCCCAGAAAACTTCTCGATCAGCTTTTCGGCACCCTCGAAGCTCAGGTAAAGCCCGCCGACCATCAGCAGCGGCGTGATCGCCCAAGGCAGGAAAACGCTAAGCGCCAGCGCGAGCGGCAGCAGGATCACGAGCTTGTTACGAAGCGAGCCCTTGGTGATCTTCCAGATGATCGGCAGTTCGCGGTCCGGGCTGAAGCCGGTGACGTAGGACGGCGTCACCGCTGCATCGTCGATCACCACGCCCGCCGCCGCGCTTCCCGCCTTGGCGACGCCCATCCCGACATCGTCGATCGACGCAGCCGCCAGCCGGGCGATGGCGGCGACATCATCGAGCAGCGCGACGAGACCCGATGGCATGGTGTAAACGCTCCTTCCGATCGGACGGAGCGTCTTGACCCCACCCAAACTCCTTTGTCACTCCCGCGCAGGCGGGGATCGATCTTCGACCTCTCACCAGACGAAAGCGCAGGAGATGGGTTCCCGCCTACGCGGGAATGACGAAGATTGGAAAGAAAGTAGCGCCCCTCGATATTCGTCAGCTACTCGACAAATGTTCAGCGCCGGGGTCTATTCCCGGCAAAACCAGAAATGCGAGAGGACTGATGATGGGCGATGTGCTGCACCGGCCGCTCTACACGCCGGACATTCTGATCAATGCGCTCAATAACGGCGGCGACCAGCCACTGTTGCATCTGGTCGACGGGCCCACGCTGACGGTGCGAGAGGTGCGCGAGGAGACCAGCCGCTTCGTTCAGGCGCTCGCGTCATTCGGCGTCTGCAAAGGGTCTCGCGTCGGACTGATCGCGCCTAACCGGCCCGAGGTGATCCACGTCGCGCACGCCGTCAGCATTCTTGGCGCGGTCTACACCCCGCTGCACCCGATGTCGGGGCTACCCGATCATCTGCATGCGCTGAGCGACGCAGGGGTGGAGCTTTTCGTGTTCGATGCCGACCGCTTCGGCGCGCGCGCGGGTGAGATCGCCGCGGCGCTTCCGGCGGTGAAAGTGCTCGCGTTCGGCGAGAGCGTGCTCGGTCCCGATCTGACCGAAGTCGCCGCTGGCTTCACGCCGCTGCCGCTGGCCGCGCCCGATGTGGGTCCCCATGACGTGATGCGGCTGGGCTATTCGGGCGGCACCACCGGCAAGCCCAAGACGATCCCCTCGGTGCAGCGCGTCGGCGTGACGAGCTTGCAGATCATGATGGCCGACTGGGAATGGCCCAACGTGCCCAATGTGCTGTCCTGCGCGCCGCTCAGCCACGCGGGATCGGCGATGATCCTGCCGACGCTGATGAAAGGCGGCACACTGATGGTGCAGCCTGGGTTCGATCCGCTGTCGGTGATGCAGGCGATCCAGGATCACCGGATCAACTGCATGATGCTGGTTCCGACGATGATCTACGCGCTGCTCGATCATCCGCGGCTGGACGAGTTCGATCTTTCGAGCCTCGAGACCATCTTCTACGGCGCATCCGCGATGTCGCCGGTGCGGCTCCAGGAGGCGATCCGGCGGATCGGCCCGGTGTTCCAGCAGTTCTACGGACAGGCCGAATGCCCGATGGCCATCACCATCTTCCGCAAGCACGAACACGATCCCGACGACCTCCAGCGGCTTGCCAGCTGCGGCCGCCCCTCGCCCTGGCTCCACGTCGCGCTGCTCGATAGCGATGGCAATCCTGTGCCCGACGGCGAACCCGGCGAGATATGCTGCCGAGGACCGCTGGTGATGGACGGCTACCGCGACAATGACGAACTCACCGCCGAGACCTTCCGCGGCGGCTGGCACCACACCGGCGACGTCGCGGTTCGCGATCCGGGCGGGTTCCTGCGCATCGTCGACCGCACCAAGGACATGATCGTGACCGGGGGCTTCAACGTCTACCCGCGCGAGATCGAGGATATCATCGCCGAGCATCCAGCGGTCTCACAATGCGCGGTGATCGGCGTCCCACACCCGAAATGGGGCGAGGCGGTGAAGGCGTTCGTGGTGCTGAAACCGGGTGAGACCGTGGACGAAGCGGACCTGATCGCACCGGTGGCACAGCGCAAGGGCTCGTTCCAAGCGCCCAAGTTCGTGGAGTTCATCGACGGCATTCCGCAGACGCCGGTGGGTAAGCCGGACAAGAAGGCGCTGAAGGCACGCGAGGCAGCTTTGGTGGATTAGCGGGGCAGGCTTGGGTACGCGGACTTCGACAAACCCAGCCAGAGCGGATTTTGTACATACACCCAAACGCGCTCAGCCTCCGCCTGTCGAGGTCGCGAGGCGTGCTGGCTCAATAAATTTTCGCACCTCTCGGGAATAAACCGCCCCCGCCCCCTGTCTCTGCCGGGAAACCAGCAAGGACAGGCTATGACTCTCAAACTTGATCCCATGAACCGCCGCGGCATGCTCGAGTGCCTCGGCTGGGCCGGAACCGGCGCGCTGTTCACCCTGGGCGGCGGGATCGCCAGCTCGGTCACGCTCGAGCAGGCACTCGCCGCGCCTTATGGCAAGATGAAGGCCAAGCCGCTCACATTCCTCCAGATCAGCGACACGCATGTCGGCTTCTCGAAAGTCGCCAATCCCGATCCGGTGAGCACGCTCAAGGAGACCATCGCGAAGGTCAAGGCACTGCCGCAGCAGCCTGACTTCATCGTCCACACCGGCGACGTCACGCACCTCGCAACGCCCGCGCAGATCGCACAGGCGCGCGACCTGATGTCCGGATTCGGTGTGCCGGTGCATTTCATCTCGGGCGAACACGATCTCGTCGACGGCAACGATCCGCGCCCATTCCTCGCGACGTTCGGTGGCGCGCGCGCAGGCACCGGCGGCTGGTACAGCTTCGATACGGGCGGCGTGCACTTCGTGGCGCTGATCAACGTGCTCCAGCTCGGCGATCGCGGACAGGGCACGCTGGGCGCCGAGCAACTCGGCTGGCTCAAGAAGGATCTGGCGGGCTATTCCGCATCGACACCGATCGTGGTGCTGACTCACTTCCCGCTGTGGGGGCTGTTCCCCGACTGGGGCTGGGGCACCGAGGACGGCCCGGCGGCGCTGGCGCTGCTGGCGCGGTTCGGGTCGGTCACCGCGCTCAATGGGCACATTCACCAGATCCAGCGCACCATCGAGGGCCACGTCAGCTTCCATTCGGCGCGCTCGACCGCCTATCCGCAGGCCCAGCCCGGCGTCGGTGCTGGACCGGGACCGCTGGTCGTGCCCCCGGACACGCTGCGCGGATTCATCGGGTTCTCGAGCGTGAACCTCGTGCCCGGCCACGGCCCGATCGCCGTGACCGACGAGACGGTGGCCTGACCGATGCGTGTCGCCAATCATCTCGTGCGCGCCGCGATCCTTGCGGCCATCGCCTCGCTTGTCGCGGACGTCGTCCAGTCCAGGACGGGCCAGCTTGCGACGCTCCTACCCTCCGCGCTGGCAGCGACGGAAACCCCTGCTGCTCCAGCGCCAGCAGGCGATCCGGTCTCGGGCCAGCAGTTCTATCAAAGCTGCATGGGCTGCCACTCGCTCGACGAGAACGATGTCGGGCCCAAGCATCGCGGCGTGGTCGGCCGCAAGGCCGGGATCGTGCCCGGCTACGCCTATTCCGCGGCGCTCAAGGGATCAGGGATCGTCTGGACGCCGGCGATGCTCGACCGCTGGCTGCAGGGTCCGCAGAAGCTGGTTCCGGGCGTGAAGATGTATTTCACGGTTGCCAATCCGAAGACCCGGGCGGACATTATCGCCTATCTGGCCAAGCAGCATTGATCGGAGCAGGCGCGCACCGTCATGGCCTTCGCACGCGGCAAAGTCTGGCCCCGCCTCGCGTTCAGCCGCGACGTGCCTTCCCCGGCGGGACCAGACACGTCGCGTTTTCGCGAGGCGGTGTTGCCGCATCTCGACGCGGCTTACGGCTATGCACGCTACCTGACCCGCGACGATGCCGCCGCGGAGGACGTGGTGCAGGAGAGTTTCCTGCGCGCGCTCAAGGCGATCGACCAGTGCCACGGCAATCCGAAGTCGTGGCTGCTGGCGATCGTGCGCAATTGCTTCCACGACTGGGTGCGTGCGAACGGACGATACGTGCGCATGGATGACGAGGAAGCGATTGGCGCGAGTGAAGCGGACACCGGCGAGCAGCTTGATCAGGCGGCCTCGGCCCGGGGCGTGCGCCGGCTGGTCGAGAGCCTGCCCGAGCCGTTCCGCGCCACGCTCGTGCTGCGTGAGCTGGAGGAGATGTCCTATCGTGAGATTGCCGAGATTACCGCAGCACCGATCGGTACGGTGATGTCGCGGC
>CAJCHR010000395.1 GCA_903970225.1 Actinobacteria bacterium 21-64-8
CCACGGATGCCAGACACTCCAGGCGCGGCCGACATCAACGCCCGCCTCACCAAGCCGCAGAAGATGGCGATCCTGGCGGGCTATCTCGGCTGGACGCTCGACGCGTTCGACTTCTTCCTGCTGGTGTTCATGCTGAAAGCGATCAGCGCGAGCTTCGGTGCGGAGCTCGAATCCGTCGCTTATGCGGTGACGCTGACGCTGATGGCGCGGCCGCTCGGCGCGCTGGTGTTCGGCTGGCTGGCCGATCGGGTCGGACGGCGCCCCGTGCTGATGGCGGTGGTGCTGGGCTTCTCGGTGTTCTCCGCGCTCTCGGGCCTCGCCCGGTCGTTGACCGAACTGATGATCGTGCGCGCGCTGTTCGGCTTCGCGATGGGCGGCGAGTGGGGCATCGGCGCGAGCCTGGTCATGGAGACGATCCCGGCCCGGCTGCGCGGGATCGTCTCCGGCCTGCTGCAATCGGGCTATCCTTCGGGCTACCTGCTCGCGAGCATCGCCTATTTCCTGCTGTTCGATCACATCGGCTGGCGCGGCATGTTCTTCGTCGGCCTCGCGCCCGCGCTGCTGGTGTTCCTCGTGCGCATGCACGTCGAGGAGAGCCCGGTGTTCGAAGCGCAGCAGGGCAAGCCTTCGGGGGGCGCCCTGAAGGCGCTGGCGTCGCACTGGAAGCTCGCGCTGTACCTGATCGTGCTGATGACCGCGTTCAACTTCTTCAGCCACGGGACGCAGGACATCTACCCGACCTTCCTGCAGAAGCAGCACGGCTTCAGCACGCACGTGACCGGCACGCTGACGATCATCATGAACCTGGGTGCGATCACCGGCGCGCTGATTTTCGCGCCGCTCTCGCAAAAGATCGGCCGGCGCCGCGCGATCATGGCCGCGAGCGCCTGCGCGCTGCCGGTGATCCCGCTGTGGGCCTACTCGGACAGCATGACGCTGCTCGCGATCGGCGGATTCCTGATCCAGGTCGCGGTGCAGGGCGCGTGGGGGATCGTGCCCGCGTACCTCAACGAAATGTCGCCGACCGCGGTGCGCGCGATGTTCCCGGGCTTCGTCTACCAGCTCGGCAACCTGATCGCCTCGTTCAACCTGCCGATCCAGGCCGGCATCGCCAAGAGCCACGGCGGCAACTACAGTTTCGCGCTCGCGCTGGTCACCGGGATCACCGCGGTGGTGCTGGTTGGCTGGGCCGCGGTCGGCCCCGACCCCAAGGCCGAGATCGCCTGACGCCTGTATTCCTTGCCTGCCGCGCGCGGGCGGGATAAGCGCGCCGATCCTTCGCGCCGGGGAATGGCACAGCATTTTGGACGAGAAACAGGCGCAAGTACCGCTGAGCGAGCTTTCGCTCTCGGGTCCGAGCGACCGCAGCGACCGGGCGCGCCTGCCCGTGCGCGGCGATCTGGCGCACGTGCGCCTCGCCGGCCGGTACTTCGTGCCGCACTATGTCCTGCCGCTGAGCCACCGCGTCTCGGCGCCCGGCGCAATGCTGCTCGCGGCGGGCAGCGACAGCGCGGCGGTGCTCGGAGCGCTCGAGGACGGCACGGTGTTCGAAGTGCTCGACATCACCGGCGGCTGGGCCTGGGGCCAGGTCGGCGCGGACGGGCTTGTCGGATACTGCGCGATGACCATGTTGGCGCCCGTATGACCTACCGCGTATTCATCGACGGTGCCGTGGGCACCACCGGGCTCGAGATCGTCGAACGGCTTCAGGCTCGCGCCGAGTTCGAGCTGCTGCTGCTGGACGACACCCAGCGCAAGGACCAGTCCGCGCGTCGGGACGCCTATCACGCCGCCGACTTCGCGGTGCTGTGCCTGCCAGACGATGCCGCGCGCGAGGCCGTCGCGCTGGCAGAGGGCGCGAAAGTGCGGATCGTCGATGCCTCGTCGGCGCACCGCGTCGCAAGCGGCTGGACTTACGGCTTTCCCGAACTGACCGGCCGCGAGGCGATCGCCTCCGCAAAGTTCGTCAGCAATCCGGGCTGCTATCCCACCGGCTTCCTCGCGCTGATCGCGCCGCTGGTGCGCGCCCGACTGCTACCGGCCGACTGGCCTTATACGGTCAACGCAGTCTCGGGCTATTCGGGCGGCGGCAAGGCTCTGATCGCGCGGTTCGAGGCCGATCCCGACATCGCGTTTCGCGACTACGGCCTCGCGATGGGCCACAAGCACGTGCCCGAGATGGAGGTTCACGCCGGGCTGGCTCACGCGCCGGTGTTCGCGCCTTCGGTGATCCCCGCGCATCGCGGCATGGTGGTCGAGGTGCCGCTTCCGCTGGCCGCGATCCCCAGCGCGGCGAAGCCTGAAGCGCTGCGCGAGGAACTGGTGCGGTTCTATGCCGGCAGCCCGGTCGTCAGCGTACTCGAAGACTTGCCCGACGAAATCCTGCTGCTGCGCGGCACGGGGCCGAACGACCGCCTCACGCTGCGCTTGCTGGGCGCGGCGGACGGCGCGCAGGCGCGGCTGATCGCGGTGCTCGACAACCTCGGCAAGGGCGCGAGCGGGGCGGCGGTGCAGAATCTCAACCTGATGGCCGGGCTGCCCGAAACCGCCGGTTTGGTGCTTTAAGCGCTCCTCGCTCAAATTTTGGGCAACACCTGCCCGACTCTTAACCAGTTTTTGGCAATTTGCTTGCGCTGGCGGAGGCATGCCCCGGCGGAATCAAGGGCTTTTCCGCACTTGCAGCATGGCTTAGGCAGTGCGCTCCGCTTTGGCACGATTCTTGAAGAGTCGTGACGAGGCATCTGGTGCTGGCCCCGCGCTGCGGGGACCCGCTCGATGTTGCAGGGATTGCGTTGCGTGAAAAAGATCGAAGCCATCATCAAGCCGTTCAAGCTCGATGAAGTGAAAGAGGCGCTGCAGGAGGTTGGTGTCTCAGGCATCACGGTGACCGAGGCGAAAGGCTTCGGCCGGCAGAAGGGCCACACCGAGCTCTATCGCGGCGCCGAATATGTGGTCGATTTCCTGCCGAAGGTGAAGCTCGAGGTCGTCGTGCCCGACAACCAGGCAGACCGTGTGGTCGAGGCGATTGCCGCCGCCGCGCAGACCGGGCGCATCGGCGACGGCAAGATTTTCGTGATTCCGGTGGAGCGGGTTATCCGCATCCGCACCGGCGAGCTCGATGAGGCGGCGCTTTGATCGGCGCGCTTTCGGGCATGACGTGATTGGCTCGCCGCGTG
>CAJCHR010000396.1 GCA_903970225.1 Actinobacteria bacterium 21-64-8
CACCGCGGGACCCCACCCGCTTTTACTGGGAAATCAAGCCACGGGATTTCGCGAACCGGGGCGGGCTGCGGTGCGAGGAATTCAGGGCGAAGAGGACGTGGGACGACATCATCTGGCTATTCCCATGGAACCAGGACAGCGACGAGACCATGCTCGAACTCGACGTCCACAGTAAAACTGGGAGCGCCCCGATCCTGAAGAGACTGGCCCTGCGGGTCGCCGACGTCGAGGTAGGTTGGGCAGATCCTCGGGTGCTCGACTGCACCGCCGGCTGGCTCACGGCGGCTCTCGCAGCGTCGATCGCGGACTAGCGCCTACCGCCGTCGCGTTCATTTGGCGCAGTTCCGTCTGAGTACAAAAACAGCGTATGGCTTTCAGGATTGCCGAAGATCGTCTTGTACGCCTCAATAAGGCGTAAGCGCTGTTCCGGCTCCACCTTGCGTGGGTGACCTGCGGCTGCGAGTTTTGCCGGCATGGAACGGGATGAGCCTGGAGCTATGTCGGGGTCAGGTGACGGGGCTAGCTCGGAGCCTTTTCGGCGATATGAAGTGTACACCGGTGTTGGACGGCGGCGGTCGTTTTCGACCGAGGAGAAGCTGGCGCTGGTTGCCCGGATGGCGGTCAGCGACAACATCAGCGAGTTGGCGCGACGGCATGATCTGAGGCCCTCGCAGCTGTTCACCTGGCGGCGCGAGCTGCGCTATGCGGCGGAGGCGGCGCAGGGGACTGTCCGGACGCTGCCCGAGCCGGTGTTCGTGCCGGCCATCGTCGAGCCTGAGCAGGCGGTGGGGACGGTGCCCGTGCCCAAGCGGAAGCGAGCGCAGCGAAGCCGGTCTGCGGCAGCGATCGAGCTCGTGATCGACGGCGTTGCAGTGAAGATCGCGCGGGGCGCGGATGCGGGTGTGATCGCGGCGGTGATCGACGCGTTGAAGACGACGCGATGATCGGCCCCGGCACAGAGGCGCGCGTATTGGTGGCGACCAGGCCTGTAGATTTCCGCAAGGGCGCTGACTCGCTCGCAGCCATGGTGAAGGCGGAACTCGGCGCCGACCCGTTTTCGGGTGTGGTCTACGTGTTCCGCGCAAAGAAGGCGGATCGGGTGAAGCTGGTCTGGTGGGACGGCACCGGCCTGTGCTTGATGGCGAAGCGGCTGGAGGATGGCCGCTTCCGCTGGCCGGGCATTCAGGACGGCGTCATGCGTCTGACCGCGGCGCAACTCGGCGCTCTTCTCGAAGGCCTGGACTGGCGGCGCGTGCATGCCGGACGCCGTCCGATTGCGCCGCAGATCGCCGGTTGACGAGGGGCGGCGGGGCTGATTCACTCGGTCCATGCTGGTCAAGACCGAGCTTCCTGATGATCCGGCGCTGCTCCAGGCGATGCTCGTCGAAGCGCGCGGCGAGATCAGCCGGCGCGACCAGGAGATCCTCGCGCGAGATCAGGAGATCGTCGCGCGGGATCAGGAGATCACCACGCTGCGGACCGTCGGTGCCGAAGCCGATGCCGAGATCGAACGGCTGAGCAGCATCATCGTCGCCCTCCAGCGACACCGCTTCGGCGCGCGCTCGGAGCAGCTGTCCGAAGATCAGCTGAGCCTCGCCTTCGAGGACACCGAGGCGGCTCTGGCTCGCGTCGCTGCCAAGCTCGAGTCCGCCCTACCGGATCGCGAGCCCAGGCGCCGCAACGGCAACCGCGGTCGGCTTCCCGCTCATCTCGAGCGCGTGGAGCAGGTGATCGGGGTCGAGAGCAAGGCCTGCGCGTGCTGCGGCGGCACGCTGCACGTCATTGGCGAGGATGTCGCCGAGCGGCTCGACGTGGTGCCCGCGAGCTTCCGCGTCCTGGTGACGCGTCGTCCGCGCTATGGCTGCCGCGCCTGCGAGGCGGCTCCCGTGCAAGCGCCGGCACCGCCGCGCATCATCGAGGGCGGCCTGCCGACCGAGGCACTGATCGCGCATGTGCTGGTCTCCAAGTACGCCGATCACCTTCCGCTATATCGGCAGGCGCAGATTTATGCCCGCCAGGGCGTCACGCTCGATCGTTCAACGCTCGCCGATTGGGTGGGCCGGGCCGCATGGTGGCTGACCCCGCTGCGCGATCACCTTCTCGCCAACCTGAAGCGTAGCCCCAGGCTCTTTGCCGACGAGACCACCGCGCCGGTGCTCGACCCCGGCCGCGGCAGAACGAAGACCGGGCAGTTATGGGCCTATGCTCGCGACGACCGACCATGGGGCGGCGTCGATCCACCCGCGGTCGCCTATGTCTACGCGCCCGATCGCAAGGCGGAGCGACCATCCGAGCATCTCGCTGGATTTACAGGCGTGCTGCAGGTCGATGGCTATGCCGGCTACAACGCGCTTGGCCGATCGAACCGGGTCCAACTCGCCTATTGCTGGTCACATGTGCGACGCGGCTTCTTCGAGATCGCCGCGTCGCGTCCGGTCGCGTCCGAGGCGCTCGTCCACATCGCCAAGCTTTACGCGGTCGAGAAGGACATCCGCGGCCGCTCGCCCGACGACCGCCGCGCTGCCCGGCAGGAACTGAGCGTGCCTCTCGTCGATGATCTGCGTCGCTTCCTGGAGACCAGCCTCACCAGAGCCAGCAAGAAGGGCAAGCTCGCCGACGCGATCCGCTATGCGCTCACCCGCTGGACGGGCCTCAGCCGGTTCCTCGACGATGGCCGCATCGAGATCGACTCCAACACCGTCGAGCGTTCGATCCGTCCTCTGGCTCTTAATCGCAAGAACGCGCTGTTCGCCGGTTCCGACGATGGCGGCGACCATTGGGCCGTCATCGCTACCATGATCGAGACCTGCAAGTTGAACGACATCAACCCGCAGATCTGGCTCGCTGACACACTTACCCACCTCGCGGGTGGCCACAGAGCCACCGCCCTGGATCAGCTCATGCCTTGGAACCACACGGCAGCCGTGGCCTGAGAACATCGCTTACAGCACTGCGGCAAATCGCAGTGAAAGACCTCCGCATGGAATAGCTCCCTAGCGGTACCACGACCAGCACACCGATCCTCGTTCGCGTGAGCAGCAATTGCTTCTGTCACTAGCACCTGCGTGACGTAAGCCGCTGACAGCCCCTCTCGCTCAGCCAGCTGCTTGATGTCGATCGGCTCAAGCGCAAACCAGCGCCGGTGCGCTTTCGCTACCAGCTTGACGAGTGCGAGATCCACCATCGTGCTGACAGCGACACCGCCGTCATCTGCAAACCGCGTCGCCACTCCCGAGCGCGCAAGCCGCGCAAGACGGCGCAGCTCGAGCGCTTCGGCGATGCGGGCGACGTCGCAGATGATCATGACCTCAGCCCGTCCGAGGCAAACCTTTGAACTAGGCGCGGACCGGTGGAGATGATTTGTGCCCGCACGAGCCCCGCAAGGTCGCCCCACTTGGCTGCAACATCGGGGAAGTGCATCTGGCTCAGTCAAGACTGGCACGCGCGACCAGCCCCAGCGGGTCAGCGAGCAGCTTGCCCAACTCGTCGCAGACCAGCGTCTTGATCTCGCGTGACGGCAAGCGCGTGGTCCTGGCTGTCGTTGTGCCCTCCCGTGCCCCGGCGCTGATGTAGTAGCGGTAGCGCACCTTGCTCGTGGCCACATGGGTCGCCTGCAGCGGCTGAGCGATGGGATCGTACGAGCATGCGCCCGCTATCGTC
>CAJCHR010000397.1 GCA_903970225.1 Actinobacteria bacterium 21-64-8
ATCATGTCGACGCAGCGCAGCCCGATCTCGGTGCCGGCGATCACGCCAGCGGGGAACCGCGCGTTCGCCACCGTACCCTCGGGCGCGATCAGGTCGAACGAGCGGTAGAAACCGTCGTTGACCGGGATGTCGTCGTCGAGAAGGCATCGCAGCGCGTAGGCGACCCCGGCGAAGGTCACGCCGATCGTGCCATTGAGCGAGTTGGGGAGCTGATCCGCCGATCCGGTCAGATCGACCGTCACACGTCCGTCGCGCGCGGTCAGCGTCAGCGCGACTTTGGTCGGCTTGGGATTGAACGGGTCGGGATCGAGGTAGCTGGTGGCGCTGTATTCGCCCTCCGGGATACGCTGAAGCGCCTGGCGCGAACGGAGCTCGGTATAGTCGAGCAGCGCATCGATGTAGCGGGTGAACTCACCCGCGCCGTAGCGCGTCAGGAGCTCTGTCAGCCGCGTTGCGCCGACATTGTTCGAGGCGAGCTGCGCGCCCATGTCGCCCGCCATCTCGCGGCCCGAGCGCACGTTCCAGCGCAGCAGGTCGAAGCACGCCTGGTCGATTTCGCCGTCGCGCACGAAGCGGATCGGTGGGATGACCACGCCCTCCTGATAGATCTCGGTGCCCATCGCGAGGCTGCCGGGCGCCGCGCCGCCGACATCGACGTGGTGCGCGAAGTTCACGAAGAACCCGAACAGTTCGCCGTCCCAGAAGTAAGGCGAGATCAGCGCGATGTCGTTGAGGTGAGTCGAGCCCAGATGGGGAATGTTCGACAGGATGCCGTCGCCCGGCCGCAGGTTCTCGCGCCCGTACATCTCGATTGCGGCGGGAATCGCGAACTTCATCGCCGCCAGATGCGAGGGCTGCGCCAGAGCCTGCGCGACGCCGCGCACGTCCCCGTCAAGGAACGAGCACGAATAATCGCGCCGTGTCTTGATGTTGGTCGAATAGGCCGCGCGGTAGAGCGCGACGCCCTGCTCTTCGGTCATCGCGAGCAGCGCGTTCTTGATCACTTCGAGCCGGACCGGATCGATGTCGGCCGGCAACCGCACCGGTGGCTTGTTGATGAAACTCACGCTCATCGCAGGGTCCCTGCCGCGAGCGGAGCGGCTGGTCCGAAGCGAGGTGAGGCAAGCGGCATCATCGACGGTCTTCCAGCATTTGCAGGGCAGTGACGAAGGGCGCGAAGCAAGTCTGAACGCAGGATCCTGTCGCGCTTCCCCGACGAGTCGGAGCTACCGGTCGATCGGCGTTATGTCAAATATTTTTGATTTATATGGCATATAAGCCCATTTTTAGTTGTTATTCCGGGCTCCCCGAACGCCAAAGCCCCGGCTCGCCGATGACGTCGGCGAGCCGGGGCGCTGGAAGGATCGGGCGGCGGGATCAGAAGCTGTAGGTTGCCTTGATCCCGTATGTCCGCAGATAAGGCAGGCCGACGTAAAGCGTCGTGAACTTGCCGAAATCCACCGCCGGATTGTCGAGTTCCCAGTCAGGCAGCACGCTGGTGTAGGCCTTGTTGTTGAAGGCGTTCGTAACGAAGCCTTCGATTGTTACGGCCTTCGAACGGATGCCGGCACGGAAATCGACCTGGATCGCAGCCTTGGTCTTCGCGTAGTCGCCATCGCTTTCGAACATGCCCGACTTGTAGTTGGCGTCTGGGCGGAAGTACGCCTCGAAGTCGTGCCAGCCCAGATCGTGTGAGAACTCGATCCAGCCCTGCGCGCTGTACTTGGAGATATTGCCGAGTTCGTTTCCGACAGCGAGCGGCGATCCGGTCTGCGTCTCACAGATCGAACAGTCGCCATAGTTGATCTTGCTGTCGTTGAGGGCACCCGCGAGATGGATCAGCACGTGATCCGCCGGCTGCGCGTCCAGGGCGAGTTCGACGCCCTTGAGCGTGACCTTGCCGAGGTTGCCGTAGATGTTCACCTCGACCGGGATACTTCCCTCTTGAGGAAGGATCAGCGTCTCCTCGGTGATCTTGTCCTTCCAGATGTCGTAATAGACGTCGCCGGAGATCACGAGCTTGCCGTCGAACAGCTTGCCCTTGAACCCGATCTCGTAGTTGTCGAGCTTCTCGGGTTTGACACCGTCGGTGATCCCCAAGGCACGGAGTGCATCGCGCTCGCTCTCGGGGACCGAAAGCAGCGGGTCACGACCAAGGCCTGGATTCACGCCCTTGGAGTACGTTGCGTAAACCATCGTGTCCGCGTTCGGCTTATACTGAAGGCTTACGCGCGGCATGAAGCTCGAGTATGTCTTCTGATAAGTGGTCGCGTTGGTAAGGCCATCACGTGCTATGAGCTGATCCGACTGATAGCGCCCGTCCACGTTCAGCGTGAGCTTGTGCGTGATGTCGTAGGCAAGACCCACGAACGCGCCCATCGTCTTGCTCGCGGCAATGCCCGAATCGCCCGCGAAATTGCCGCTGAAATAGTACAGCTCACCGTAACGTTCGTGAGTCATCTGGTACAGATAGCTGAGGCCGAACAGCCAGCGGAAACGCTGATCCTGCTTGGAGGCCATGCGCAATTCCTGCGAGAAGTCACGCTGCTTGTGGTCGATGAAGAGCGGCCAGTCGGTGGTGTCGAGGAACGGGTAACCGGTATTGACCGCTGGGTAAGGCGATGCGCGCCCGTTGAGCGCGTAAACCGTGCTCCAGTCGTTGCGGTTGTACCCGGTCAGGCTCGAGATGGTCGCCCCGTTGGCGGTCACGAAGTCGATCGACGCGCTGTAGGACCGTGTCCGGCGCTTCAGGCCGAAGCCTTCCGCGTTCTCGCTGGTCGGAAGCAGCGAGCGATAGTTCGTCAACAGGTCCTTGAGGCCCGGCGTGATCGTGGTCCGCACACTCGGCTGCCCGGCTTCCAGCTTCGGCAGGGTTCCGCAGAAATACTGCGTTCCGCCGGTCAGGGTGCAGTTGCGCTGCTCGGGCTCGATCACCCCGGTTGCACCCGGACCGTCGTCATCGTTGGCCAGCACGCCGAAGAGCTTGACCGTGAGGTTCGCGGACGGGGTGAACTTGAGCATGAGCGAGCCGCTCTTGGTGCTCTGATCGCCCAGGGTGTTGCCCGGCTCCGCTTCGTTCTTCCACGATCCGTTGCGCGTGTAATACCGACCGCTCGCTCGGAACGACAGGAGGTCCTTGATGATCGGACCGCCGATCGCGCCGTTCACGTCGTAGTACTTGCTGCTTCCGGCGAGGCCGCTGAAGTTGCCCGTCCAGTAGTCGGTCGGCTCCACGGTGATCAGGTTGATCGCGCCGGCGAATGTCTGCCGGCCGAAGTAGGCACTCTGCGGACCTTCGAGCACTTCGACTCGCTGAAGGTCGAATATGCCGGTGACCGCACCGTCGCCGATCGTCACGCCGTTGACGAAGATCGAGGTCGTCTGGTTGCCGACCGTCGGCGCCATCCCGCGGATGATCACCGCGCTCTTGCTGCGGTCCGAACGTGCCGCGCCGGTGGTGGCATTGTTGAGGACGACGCCCGGGGTGGTCTGGACCACGTCCTCGATCGTCCTGATGTTGAGCTTCTCGATCTCGTCTTTCGAGAGGGCCGAGATCGCGACCGGAACGTTGAGGACGCTTTCCTTGCGCTTGCGCGCAGTGACCACGATGTCACCCAGCGATGCAGGCGCGTCGTTGGCGTTCGTGGCATCGGATACGGGCGCCGGGGCGCTCTGAGCGTCTGCGGCGGCGGCAAGTGCGGCATGGCTGAAGAGCGGCAGCACGGAGCCGGTCGCCAAAGCAGCTAGTAGGATACGATTTGAAAATCTGGACGTCATCGAACACCCCCCTGAGGTGAGGAATTGTGCCTCTCCAGGCTACCGGCGGATTTTTCATGATCGGCGCATGTCTGAGTCTCTGCGCTGACCAAAATCTGCCATACAAAAACAATCGACGCTAGCTAAAATCGTCATAAACACAAAAAAAAGCTGATTTGAGCGAGCCTCCCTCGGAGTGTGGCGATAGCCGCGCAACAATGTTGCGCAGCTACTTCCACATTGTTGCGCTTGTCCCGAGCCGGGACTCCCCTTTCCGGTTAAAGTCAAATAATGTTGATCAAAAGACGCTAAAACACAATTTTATGTTGCATCTTGGACGCGCTGCCCGTTAGGCTGGCCAATCGCCGCAGAAAGGCATTCCGGCTTGTTACCGGCAGCGGGTTGTCGCGATCAGGAAAGGATCGTCCGCGCACCGCTTAGGCAACATTATGACGCTTTCTAAGGACCGCGCGCGGCGAAATCCCGAAGTCTTCGTCCGGCGGACAACTGCAGCTTTGGATTGGTGAGATGATCCTGCGCAACGAATGATGCGCCAGCGCCAGCGCCGGTGTGATGCCCGCAACCTCTGCTCGCCAGACAAGGAGAGATGCAATGATCCCGACTTACGACATGCTGATCCTGGGCGCCGGCGCGGCAGGGATGCCGGCCGCGATCTTCGCCGCCCGCGAGGGCGCGCGCGTTCTCGTCGTCGAGGCGGCCGGGAAGATCGGCGGTTCGTTCCACTTGTCTAATGGGATCATGAGCGCGGCCGGAACGCGGCTGCAGGTGGCCAAGGGCATCCATGACACGCCGCAGATGCACTATGACGACATCATGCGGATCAGCCACGGCTCCGCCAATTCGGAGATCGTCCGCCTCGCGGTCGAGAACGCGGCGGACACCGTGCACTGGCTGCTCGACAACGGCCTCGAGACTTGCGCCGATCACCCCGTGATCGCCTGGTTTCACGAGCCTTATTCGGTACCGCGCATGTATTGGGCAGACGAAGGAGGCCTCGCGGTGCTCGCCGCAATGGCGCCGCTCTATGCCGAGGCGGAAAGCTCGGGCCGGGTCGAAACCTGGCTCGAAAGCCGGCTGCTGCGGCTCGCACGTGACGCTCAGGGCGCCGTTACCGGCGCGGTGATCTTGCGCGAGGGCGAAGAGGTCTCGGTGTCCGCCGGCAAGGTCCTGCTTGCCACGGGCGGCTATACCGCCAACGCCGAACTGTTCACGAAGCTGAGTTCGGGCAGGCCACTGTGGGGCGGCGGTTGGTCGCACGGGCGCGGCGACGGCCTGCTCGCTGCGGTCGCCGCGGGCAGCGACATCGTCAACCAGGACAAGTTCCTCCCCGGCTTCGCCGGCGTGGA
>CAJCHR010000398.1 GCA_903970225.1 Actinobacteria bacterium 21-64-8
ACCAGGTCATAGATGCCGAACGGGATCGCGGTGACGAGGATGATGCCGACGTATTTGAACCCGCCGATGATGTGGCCGATCGCAGGCAGCGGCACGTGGAACGAGAAGCTGGAGAGCGCGGCCTGGACCTTGTCGGGGCCGACGCCGCCGATCGGATAGCCCAGCATGTTCGCGCCCCAGGCGATGATCGAGCCGATGATGATCGCCATCAGCCCGCCCGGGATGCCGCCCGGATATCGGTAATTGCCTAGCCAGCTCGCGAGGATCACGGCGAGGCAGACCACGCCGATCAAGGGCGTCATGAACAATTGCGCGCCCGGGCTCATCGAGATGAAGGTGAGGCTGATCCCGGCGAGCGAGCCGAGCAGCGCGGCGCGCGGCGTGATCCGGCGGATGATCGGCGCGGCGAAACCGCCCGCCATTAGCACGAAGCTCTGGATGAACACCCAGGTCAGGCCCGCGCCCCATGCCTCGAGCGGATCGCCGGTCTTGATCAGGATCGGCAGCATGACGACGAAGGTGACCACGAACATGTGCGGCACGCTGATCCCCGAGGGCAGCGCGCAGACGTCCGTCCGCCCCGTGGAGACCGCGAGCTTGCGCGCCAGGTACGCGTAATAGACCGTGCTCAGGAACAGCATCAGCCCGACCGCGGGCAGGATGCGCCCGAACACGATGTCGTCAGGCAGCTTGAGCACGAAACGCAAAAGGCCCGTCAGCACCAGGATGTTGACCAGGATGTTGGTGCCGAAGCCGAAGAAGGCGTTCCAGTCTCCCGGTGTCCACCAGGGTATCTCGGACGCCGGGACCGGCTTGGTACTCGTGACAGTCGTCGTCATGATCGTTTCCCCCTTGTTGGAACGTCGGTTCAACTTGCTGCCGGTACCGCCGGTTCGGTCAGCTCTGGTGATTTCAGGGCTGCGATGACGCTGGCCGAGTCCGAGACCCAGCCGAAGATTCCGCCTTGCGCCGCGACCATGCGCAGCGCGGTTTCGTGGAATTCGGGAAAGTACGATGCGGTGCAGTCGGATAGCACCAGGCACTCGATGCCGCGGTCGTTCGCCTCGCGCACGGTGGTGTGGACGCAGACTTCGGTGGTCACGCCGCAGACCAGCAGTTGCTCGATGCCGTGCCCGGCGACCAGATCGGTCAGCTCGGTGTTGTAGAACGCGCCCTTGCCGGGCTTGTCGATCACCGGCTCGCCGGCGATCGGGTAAAGCTCGGGGATGATGTCGTGGCCGGGTTCGCCGATGATCAGGATGCGGCCCATCGGGCCTTCGTCGCCGATCGTCATGTCGGCCTTGCCGCGCACGCGCTTGGTCTCGTGCAGGTCGGACAAGTCGGGCTTGTGCCCTTCGCGCGTGTGCATCACGAACAGCCCCGATTGCCGGGCCGCGGCGAGCAGCGCGATCAGCGGCGGGATCGATCCGCGCAGTTGGCTGACGTCATTGCCGATCGCTTCGCCAAAGCCCCCCGGCTCGACGAAATCGCGCTGCATGTCGATGATCAGCAGCGCGGCCTTGTCCGGCTTCAGTTCGAAGTCATAGGGTTTTGCAGGAACCGTACGCATTGCCTTCCCCTTTCATCGCATCGCTCGGCACAAGACCGCGCTGCCCCGCCCCCCGGTGGTTGGCGCAATCGGACTGAGGACTTAGAACCCGAAGCTGACGCCCGCGCCGAACACAACCTGGTCACGCTTGTGGTCGCCGCCTTCGAGGATATACTTGCTCGCGACCAGTCCGTCATTGAACAGGTGGTAGTACTGGCCGAACGCATAGACCGAAACGCTCGCGCTTCCCTTGAGCTTGACCGGCATGGCCGCCTTCAGCCCGGTCGAGAACACGCCGATGTTGCTGCGCTTGGCATCGGGAACGATCTCCTGGACGAACCCCAGGTTGGACTTGGAGATCCAGTAATCCTTGGGACCGACCGTAACCCACGTCGGCGCGCTCAGCGTGAAACTCTTGGCGGCGTAAGTCGGGACCGCGCCCAGCTCGACGTCGAAGGTGTTGCCGGCCTTGCCGAGCACCACGGTCGAGGACTTGCTGTGAACCGCCCAGAACAGCTTGGCGTAAGGATTGAACGACAATCCGCCGCTGGGCGTGTCGGAGTACTTGAGGTTGAACTCGATATTGGTCTCGTCCTTGAAGGCGACCGAAGGTTGGCCAGAAATGAACTGGCTGACTTCGACACCGCCCTTGAGGTTCTTGGTAATCGGCGCGTCGAACCCGACGAACCAGTCGAATTCGTTGAGACCGGTGATGTTCAGATCTTTGGAGTACCCCGGGTTGAGATCAACCCAAGTCCCCGCATGTACCGAAAATCCGCTTGGCGCGACCAGAACGAGGCCGTCGAGCACCTGAATAGTTGCGCCATTCGTAGTTACGACGAGACCGCGCGGTGTGACGTAATCGTTCTTGAACGAAATATCGCCGAACCCGTGAATTGCCCACGCATTGTCGTCAGCGTGTGCTGCAGACGACATACCCATCGCGGCAAGTGCCGCAATTCCCACCATAGTCTTACGCATTGGGTCGCTCCCTGTTGTTGGTTAGCGCCCAGACACCCTCCCGTGGAGAACCGCATTAATCGCGAGCCCCACCCCCTTTTGTATGCGTGTCTGAAAGCTTGCATACAATTTATGATTCGACAACGAGTTTTAATGATTCCGCAACGCTGTTGTCGTCGAGGCGTCACGTGAGTATGCACGGCGGCGGCTCAAGGGGCCGCGTGCGCCCTCCCCATTGGCTTACGGAGAAGTTCTTTTGTCCGGGACCACCGCCGACAAGCTCGGCGAGAGCCTTGCCCAGGCGATCTTTGCCGGTGAATTCGGCCCGGGCGTTCGGCTCGACGAGCAGCAGCTCGCGCATCGTTTCGCCGTGTCGCGCACCCCGGTGCGCGAGGCGCTGCGGCAACTGTCGATGACCGGGCTGATCGAGATCCGCCCACGCCGCGGCGCGTTCGTGTCCGAGGTTTCGCCCGCGCAGCTCGAGGAGCTGTTCGTCGCGATGGGCGAGCTCGAGGCGACGTGCGCGCGGCTGTCGGCGATCTCGATGTCGACCACCGAGCGCAGGCGGCTTCAGGCCCATCACGAGAACATGGGCGTTATCGCGCAGAGCGGAGAGGCGGCCGCTTTCGCCGAGGCCAATCACGCGTTCCACACGATGATCTATGCCGGCGCGCACAATGCGGTGCTCGCCGAGATGACCGCGGCGATGCGCCGCCGCCTGCTGCCTTTCCGGCGCGCGCAATTCGATCTGGAGGGCCGCCCGCCGCGCAGCCACGCGGAGCACGACACCGTGGTCCAGGCCGTCGTGCGCGGCGATGCCGGCGGCGCTCACGCGGCGATGCTGCACCATGTCACGCTGGTCGAGGAAAGCTTCGAAGAGCTGATCGCGGCGAGGGCGGAGCCGCTGGTCAGCTAATCTCCCCTCCCCATTGGGGAGGGGCAGGGGTGGGGGTACGTCGTCCGTGAGGGCCGCGATTCCTCGGTAGTGTGGAGCCCCCACCCCCAGCCCCTCCCCGATGGGGAGGGGAGCACGAATGTAGCGCGGGGTGAGGGCTGGGCTTCTAGACATGGATCAACGTCGCAACGTCATCGGCAGGCGTATCGGCGGTGCGGCCCTCCTTCACGATCCGCCCGCGCTGCATGACGAAGAACCGGTCCGCGAACGACCAGGCGAAATCGAGGTTCTGCTCGACGATCAGGATCGCGACGCCCAGCTCGGTGCGCACGCGCATCAGCGCGTCCTCGATCTGCTGGACGATGTTGGGCTGGATCCCCTCGGTGGGCTCGTCGAGCAGCAGCAGCTCGGGTTGGCCGGCGAGGGCGCGCCCGATCGCGAGTTGTTGCTGCTCGCCGCCAGACAGCACGCCTGCCTTGCGGTCGGCGATCTCGGTGAGCTTGGGGAACAGCTCGAACACCATGTCGGGCACTTTCTTGGGCCCGGTGAAGCCTTTGCGGCTGAGCGCGGCGAGTCCGACTTCGAGGTTCTCGCGCACGGTGAGGTGCGGGAACACGTGGCGGCCCTGCGGCACGAAGCCGATCCCGGCGCGGCTGCGCTGGTGCGCCTTCATCGCGGTCACGTCGTCGCCGTGCCAGTAGAGGTGTCCGCCCGCGACGGGGAGCTGGCCCATGATGGTCTTGAGCAGCGTGGTCTTGCCCACGCCGTTGCGGCCGAGCACGGTGGCCGAATCGCCGGGCCCGAGGTCGAAGGCGACATCCCACAGCACCTGGCCCTTGCCGTACGCCGCGCTGACGCTGCGCAAGTTGAGCAGCTGGTTCGGGAACTCGATGGACGTGGGTTCGAGGCTCATTTCGCCCTCCCGAGGTAGATCGCCGCGACTTCCTCGTCGGCGCGGATGTCCGCGAGCGTGCCTTCGCGCAGCAGCTTGCCTTGGTGGAGCACGATCACGTGGCCGCCGAGCTGCGCGACGAAATCGATGTCGTGATCGATCACCAAGACCGCGTGCTTGCCGAGCAGCGACTTGATCAGGTCGGCCGTCGCGGTGCTTTCGGCCGCGCCCATGCCGGCCGTCGGCTCGTCGAGCAGCAGCAGTTCGGCGTCGGTCGCGACGACCATGCCGATCTCGAGCCACTGCTTCTCACCATGCGAGAGATCGCCGGCGGGGGTATCGCGGCGTCCCTCCAGGCCGACTTGCGCGAGGACGTCCTCGGCCTTCGCCTTGGCCTCGTCCTCGCCCTTGCGGCCGAACTTGGTCCACCAGCGCTTGTCCTTGGCTGCCGCGATCGTCAGGTTCTCGATCACCGACAGCGCAACCAGCACACCGGGCGTCTGGAACTTGCGGCAGATGCCGAGCCCGACAATCTTATCCTCGGCCATTCCCTGGACCTCGCGGCCGTGGAAAAGCACCTTGCCCGAGGTCGGGCGGACCCGGCCGATGATCGCGTCGCACATCGTCGACTTGCCGGCGCCGTTGGGACCGATCACGACGGTCATGCTGCCGCTCTCGATCGTCAGCGACAGATCGTTGGTCGCCTTGAAGCCATCGAAATCGACGATGACGTTGCGCATTTCGAGCATGGGCGTGGAGGAGGGGGCGTTCATACCGCGGACTCCAGTTCGGCTGCCGGGGCGACGATCCCGGGCTCGGGGGCGAACTGCGCCTTGCCCCGGCTAGGGAGGCGGAACTTGGTTTCGCCCGAGAACAAACCGGCCAGCCCCTTGGGCAGCGCGGTCACCGCGAGGATGAACATCAGGCCCAGGCCGTAGAGCCATAGCTCGGGAAACTCGGTCGAGATCTTGTCCTTGGCGAAGTTGACGAGGAGCGCGCCCGCCAGCGCCCCGGCGACGCTCAGGCGCCCGCCGACCGCGGTCCAGATCACCATCTCGATCGACGGCACCACGCCGACCAGCGCGGGCGAGATCACCCCCGAGTGCAGCGTGAACATCGCGCCCGACAGGCTCGCCAGCAGCGCGCCGATCGCGAAGGCGACGATCTTGTACGGCGAGGGGTCGTAGCCGAGGAAGCGCATCCGGTTCGACCCGTCGCGGCTCGCGCGCAGCAGCTTGCCGAAGCGCGATCGGATCAGCCAGGTGATCCCGAAGTACGATGCGACCACCAGCGCCAGCGTCACGAAGTAGATCGCGGTCGCGGTCGAGGGCAGGTTGAGGTTGAAGCCGAGCAGCGTGTGGTAATCGGTGAGGCCGTTGAAGCCGCCGGTGAGCCCCTGCTGGCTGACCAGCAGCGTCGCGAAGGCCAGTGCCAGCGCCTGCGTGATCAGCGCGAAGTACACGCCGCTGATCTGCCGGCGGAACGTCGCCCAGCCGATCAGGGCGGCGAACAACGGCGCGATCAGCAGGATGCCGAGGATCGCCGCCACCGGGCTGCGGAACACCGCCCACCACCAGGGCAGATGCGCGACCCCGGACCAGACCATGAAGTCGGGGATCTCGTCGGGCCCGAGCTCGACCACCTTGAGATGCATCGCGATCGCGTAGCCGCCCAGCCCGAAGAACACGCCCTGGCCCAGACTGAGGATGCCGCCTTCGCCCCACAGCAGCACCAGTCCCATCGCGGTCAGCGAAAGAGCAAGGAACCGGCCGAGCAGGTTGAGGTCGTACCCGTCGAGCACCCAGGGCGCGGCGATCGCGGCGAGGAGCGCGATGGCTCCGAAGATCGCTTTGGGAGTGAGCTTGGAAGGCATGGTTTCCGGCCTTTCCTATTCGCTGTCCAGCGCGCGCGATTTGACCGCGACGACACCTTGGGGGCGGAACTGGAGGAAGATGATCACGAACACGAGCGTGGCGACCTGGGCGAGGCTCGCGCCGACCCAGATCTGCGAGAGCGCGGAGATGAGCCCGATGATCACCGCGGCGATCGTGGTGCCGATGATCGAGCCGAGCCCGCCAAGGATCACCACGAGGAACGCGGTGACGATGTAGCTTTGCCCGACGTTGGGCGTGACCGGCCCGAGCAGCGCGAGCACCACGCCGCCGAGCCCTGCGACCGCCGCGCCGAGCGCGAACATGAAGCAATCGACCAGCCGCACGTTGACGCCCATCGCGGCGGCGGTCGGCCGGTCCTGGTTCACCGCGCGCACCAGCAAACCGATGCGCGTGAACCGCAGGATCGCGGCCATGCCGAGCAGCACGCCCACCGCCATCACCAGAATGAATAGCCGCAATGTCGGAAGCTGGAGGCCGAGGATGGTGACGCCGCCGTCGAGCCAGGCGGGCGCGGTCACCGAGACGCCGGTCGCGCCGAACAAGTCGCGCGAGGCCTGCTGCAGGATCAGGCTGACGCCCCATGTGGCGAGCAGAGTGTCGAGCGGCCGGGCAGTGAGCCGGCTGACCAGCGCGATCTCGAGGATGCCGCCGAAGATGCCCGCGCCGATGAAGGCGAAGATCATGCCCAGGAAGATCCCGAGCGGGCCGGGCACCAGGCTCATCGCCATCCAGGCGAAATAGCCGCCGAGCATCAGGATCTCGCCGTGCGCCATGTTGATCACGCGCATGAGCCCGAAGCTCAGCGCGAGACCGAGCGCGGCGAGAACGTAAAGCGAGGCGACGGAGAAGCCGTTGAAAAGCTGGCCCGCCAAGAAAACAGTGTCCACTGCGTGTTCCTTCAAACGAAGTGCTTCGGACTAAAACCAGGCGTTTACTTCGGTTCGTCATTGCGAGGAGGCAAAGCCGACGAAGCAATCCAGGGGCGGCGGATAATTGCTCTGGATTGCTTCGCTACGCTCGCAACGACGAACACGGGTACGCGGATCATGCTCTACGTTCCGCCCGCAAAGCTCCGCCGATCCTGCTCCCGGGGTCCACCGTCCCGGGAGCAGGCGCGGCACAACCGCTCAAGAGGGCGGCCGCTGGCCAAACGGTGCGAGTTGGGCGCGCCGCTTGAGGGTCCGCCGGCCGGTCGCAAGGGGAACGCCGGCCGGTCGTCTCGTCAGATCTTGCAGGTCTTGCCCGGGAACGAGACCGGATCGTAAGGATCCGGGTTCACCGCCGCCGGAGAGGTCCAGATGATCTTGAACTGCCCGTCGGGCTGCGACTGGCCGATGTAGGCGGTCTGGATCAGGCTGTTGTTGTCCATGAACTTGACCGGGCCCATCGGCGTCGGGATCGCGGCGAGCGCGACCGCGGCGGCGCGGACCTTGACCGGATCGGTGGTCTTGGCGGCTTCCACCGCGGCCTTCCACACGTAAACGTCGATGTAGCCGTGGATCATCGGATCGGTGATCACCGCGTCCTTGCCGAACTTGGCGCGGTAATCGGCGATGAACTTCTTGTTCGCCGGGTTGTCGAGGCTCTGGTAGTAATTCCAGGCGGTGTAGCCGCCATCGACCAGTGCCGGGCCCATCGCCATCGCTTCCTGCTCGGCGATCGAGAAGCTCATCACCGGGATGACCTTGGGCCCCATGCCCGCCGCCGACATCTGCTTGAAGAACGCGACGTTGCTGTCGCCGTTCAGCGTGTTGATGATGATGTCGGGCTTGGCGCCCTTGATCTTGCCGATCACGCCCGAGAAGTCGGTGCCGCCCAGCGGCTGGTATTCCTCGCCCGAGAGCGTCAGGCCGTCCTTGGCGATGTGTTTCTTGAGGACCAGGTTCGCGGTGCGCGGGTAGACGTAGTCAGAGCCCACCAGGAAGATCTTCTTGTAGCCCTTTTCCTTGGCCCAGTCATACGCCGGCAGCGCCTGCTGGTTGGGCTGCGCGCCCGAATACATGATGTTGGGCGAGCACTCGTTGCCCTCGAACTGGACCGGATACCAGAGCAGGTTCGCGTCCTTCTCGAACACCGGCAGCATCGCCTTGCGGCTCGCCGACGTCCAGCCGCCGAACACGGTCTGCACGCCGTCGTTCTCGATCAGCTTCGAGGCTTTCTGCGCGAAGATCGCCGGATCGGACGCGCCGTCCTCGACCACAGGATCGATCTTCTTGCCGAGCACGCCGCCCGAAGCGTTGATCTCGTCTATCGCGAGCTGCGTCGCGTTCTTCACGGTGACCTCGCTGATCGCCATCGTCCCCGACAGCGAGTGCAGGATGCCGACCTTGATCGTATCGCCCGCAGGCGCGCTGCTGCTCGAACCGCCGCCCTTGCAGGCGCTGACGAGCGCGGTGCCGGCAAGCGCCGCCGCCATGAATAGCTTCATCCCTCGGTTCGCTTTTGCGCTGGCCATGAATTTGTCCCTTTCACCACTGCTGGATGATGCCACCTCCCCGGATGACGATGAGAGATTGTGCGATGCAGCGGGCGCGCACCATGCGTCGAATGACGTATACGAAATGGGTGAGCGGAGCACCGCGGGTCGCACGCTTGTCGCGAGCGCCGCGTCCATACGTCGAATGCCCCATGTCGCCTTGGCGAAACATCGTTGAAGACTGCCGGCGATCGCGCATAGTGCGGTCTGAGGAGGCGCCGACCGCGTGCACCGGGCATTCGCATCGACTGAAGCAACCGATAGTGAGCAGCCTCGGCGCGCCCATGCTGCGGTGCCGCGCACGCTGCGCTCGCAAGGCGCGATCGACCTGTCGTTCCGTAAGCCCGGCGCGGGATTTGCGCTCGGCCGCACCGCGCAATCCGGATGCCTGCGGCTGCGCTTGCCGCGCACCGAGCAGCCCGGCGAGCGGCCGTGCGTGACACTGATCAACACCGCCGGCGGCGTCGCGGAGGGTGACCGGCTCGATATCAGGATCGCCTGGGACGACGAGGCCGTCGCCACCGCGACCACGCAGGCGGCCGAGAAAGTCTACCGCGCATTGTCCGAGGAAAGCCGCATCGCGATGCGGCTGAAGGTCGGTCGCGGTGCGGATGCGGAGTGGCTGCCGCAGGAAACGATCCTGTTCGATGGCGCGCGGCTGAGGCGCGACACCAAGGTCCTGCTCGAGGACGGCGCGAGCTTCCTCGGGCTCGAATCGTGGGTGCTCGGCCGCAAGGCGATGGGCGAGACGATGCGCAGCGGCATGATCGACGACCGGCTGCGCATCTGGCGCGGCGGGCGGCTGGTCTATGCCGATGCGCTGGTGCTCGGCGGCGAGATCGATGCGCTGATGCAGCGCGCGGCGATCGGCGGCGGGTCTGGGGCGATGGCGGTGCTGGTGCATGCGTGGGCCGGTGCGGCAACGTTGATCGAGCCGGTGCGCACGGCGCTCGAAGCCGCACGCGGACGTGCCGCGGCGAGCACTTGGAACGGGCTCCTCGCGGTGCGCTTGCTGGCCGAGGATGGCGAGACATTGCGCCACGACATCGCGCTGGCGCTCGGTGCGCTGCGCGAGGGGCGGGCGCTGCCGAGGGTGTGGAGATGCTGACGTGAACCTGACGCCGCGTGAGAAGGACAAGCTGATGCTGGCGGTCGCCGCGATGGTCGCGCGGCGCCGGCTGGAGCGGGGTGTCAGGCTCAATTACCCCGAGGCGGTCGCGCTGATCAGCGACTACGTGCTCGAAGGCGCGCGCGATGGGCGCAGCGTGTCCGACCTGATGGAGGCCGGAGCGCACGTCATCACCCGCGATCAGGTAATGAGCGGCGTGGCCGAGATGCTCCACGATGTGCAGGTCGAGGCGACCTTTCCCGATGGGACCAAGCTGGTGAGCGTGCATGACCCGATCCGATGAAGCCTTGGCCGGTCAGTTCATTCCCGGCGAGATCCTGGCCGAGCCCGGCGATCACGTGCTCAACGAAGGCCAGCCGGTGACCGTGCTGCGCGTCGCCAACACCGGCGACCGGCCGGTGCAGGTCGGGAGCCACTACCACTTCGCCGAGGCCAACGGCGGTCTGGCGTTCGACCGCGATGCGGCGAGGGGCCAGCGGCTCGATATTCCCGCGGGGACGGCTGTGCGCTTCGAACCAGGGCAGACGCGCGAAGTGTCATTGGTACCGCTGCGCGGGGCGCGGAAGGTCTTCGGGTTCCAGGGCAAGGTGATGGGGGCGCTGGAATGAGGGCGGTGCCGCAAAATCCTCCCCGGGACGGGGAGGGGGACCGCCCGCAGGGTGGTGGAGGGGGGTATCCTCCGGCACG
>CAJCHR010000399.1 GCA_903970225.1 Actinobacteria bacterium 21-64-8
CGTCAAGTATCTGGGCGCCGGGTGGGAGCTGTGCCGCGTGCGCGGAACCCAGCACAACACGGGCGACGGCATCAACGCCGCGCTCAAGATCGGCGCCCGCCCGCACGGCGGCTGGTCGAGTGCGCACGCGGTGCAGTGGGACATCTCGGCGCCGCCCTACGGCGACCGCGTGATCCTCGATAACTTCCAGAAGCACTCGTACATCATCGGCATCGTCGTCAACATGGATGGCAAGCGCTTCATCGACGAAGGCGCCGACATGCGGAACTACACCTACGCCAAGTACGGCCGCGAGGTGATGAAGCAGCCCAAGCGCGCCGCGGTGCAGATCTTCGACGCCAAGACCCACGACAACGTGCGCGACGAATACCGCATCCGCGAAGTCACCAAGGCTACTTCGGACACGATCGAGGGGCTCGCCGAACAGCTCGACATCGATGTCGAGGGCCTGAAGGCGACGATCGCCGAATACAACGCCGCCTGCCCGGTCGGCGCTTTCGGGACCACCTACAACCCCTCGATCCTAGACGGCAATGGCACCACGGGGCTCGCCGTGCCCAAGTCGAACTGGGCGCTGCCGATCGATACCGGGCCCTACCATGGCTACGTCGTGACCTGCGGCATCACCTTCACGTTCGGCGGTGTGAAGATCAACACCGAGGCCCAGGTGCTCGACCTGACCGAGAAGCCGATCCCCGGGCTTTATGCCGCGGGCGAGCTGGTCGGCGGGCTGTTCTACGAGAACTATCCGGGCGGCACGGGGCTCCTCAACGGCTCGGTGTTCGGCAGGCTTGCGGGCAAGAATGCAGGCCTGCTTTCCAAGGCGGCCTCGCCCGCGTTACAAGCCGCCGATGGGTGATAGTTTCGACGGCAAGGTACAGGCGCAATCGCTGGTCGACATCGTCGCCGAGCGGATCGAGGCCGCGATCATTTCGGGCGCGCTGGAGCCGGGCGCGAAGCTGTCCGAGCAAGGCCTCGCGGCTTCGCTCGGGGTCAGCCGCGGGCCTTTGCGGGAAGCGATCCGGCGCCTCGAAGGTCGCAAGCTGCTCGAACGCACGCCCAACATCGGCGTGCGTGTCGCGCAGCTTTCGCTCGTCGATCTCAACGAGATCCTGCAAGTGCGCGAGGCGCTCGAGTGCCTGGCCTGCCGGCTCGCCGCGATCAACATGCCCGATGCCGAAATCGCCGCGCTGAAGAAGCTGCTGGACGTGCACGAGAAGCAGAAGAGCGTGCGCGAAAACAAGGGCTACTACCAGGAAACCGAGAACCTCGATTTCCACTTCCGCATCGTCAACGGCAGCGGCAACGAGCGCCTCGCGCATATGCTGGCGGGCGATCTCCACTACATGCTACGCGTCTACCGCTACAAGTCGGGTGCCCAGCCCGGCCGCGCGGCCCAGGTGTTGAACGAGCACCGCGCGATTGTCGCGGCGATCGAGACGCGCGATCCCGATGCGGCCGAGCGCGCGATGCACGAGCACTTGCGACATGCTAGACGGCATGTGGAGGAACAACTGGCGGCGACCGGCGACACGGAGCCGCGCGTGGTGCCCAAGGGTCGGACCCGGGCGTTGGGTTAATCGTCCATCGCCGGAACACCCCCGAAACTGTCAACAGTTGACCATTTCGGTGCCTCTGCCTAACCCCTCCCCATGGCGACAGACATCAACGCAGCAGCGGCCGAACGGCCAGCAGTAGCTCATTCCGCAGCCCGCCAGATCGCGGACGTCGCAGCGAGCCTCACGCTCGCCGACCTGCCCAAGCCGGTGATCGAGCGAGCCAAGCTCCACATCCTGGATGCGCTCGGGCTTGGTCTTGCGTCCAATGCTTACGAATACGGCCAGTGCACGGTCGCGGGCGCGGTGGCGCTCGGCGGCTCCGGCCCCTGCTCCGTAATCGGGCGCAGCGAGCAGCTTCCGGCGCGCGATGCCGCCATGGCCAACGGCGTGCTCGTTCACGGGCTCGACTTCGACGACACGCACCTTGCCAGCATCATTCATCCGACCTGCACCGCGTTGCCGGTGGCGCTGGCTATCGGCGAGGAGCAGGACAGCTCGGGCGCCGACTTGCTCGCGGCATTCGTCGCGGGCGCGGAGACCGGCATCCGCATCGGGCTTGCGGTAAACGGGGGCTTCCATCACGTGGGCTATCACGCGAGCGGCGTGGTCGCGCACTTCGCCTCGGCGGTGACCGCCGGACGACTGCTCGGCCTCGACGCGGCGGCGATCACCTCCGCGCAGGGCATCGTCGGCAGCACCGCCGCCGGCATTCAGGTCTTTCTGGAGGAAGGCGCGTGGACCAAGCGCTTTCACCCCGGCTGGGGCGCGGTTGCGGGCTACACGGCCGCCGTGCTGGCGCGCGAGGGGTTCAAGGGCCCGACGCGGCCTTACGAAGGCAAATTCGGCCTGTTCGACACGCATCTGCATGGCACCGACACGCTGAAGCTCGATGCGCTGACGGGCGGCCTCGGGACCGTCTGGCACTTCGGCGAGACCGCGCTGAAGCCGTATCCGGTGTGCCACTTCATCCATGGCTGCGCCGACGCCGCGCTCGATCTGCGGGCCGAGATCGGCGACACGCCCATCGTTGCGGTCGAAGCGCAGCTTGCGCAGCCGACGCTGCACATCATCGCCGAACCCGCGGCAGCCAAGGAGCGGCCGACCAACGACTATGAGGCGAAGTTCAGCGCGCAGTTCGTGGTTGCGTACTGCCTGCTGCACGGCCGGTTCGGGCTGCCGGATTTGCTGCCCGAGGCGCTGGCCGACCCTGCGGTGCTCGATCTCGCGCTGCGCGTGAAATGCGTCGTCGATCCGGACACGGCGTTTCCGGAGTTCTTCTCGGGCGGTGTCACGGTTAGGCTGGCCGACGGGCGGACATTGTCGCGGCACGTGCGCGTCAATAGCGGCGCGGGCGAGCGGGCGATGACACCCGAGGCAGTCGCGGCCAAGTTCATGGCCTCGGCAAGTTTGGCGATCGGCCAAGAGCAGGCGGCGGCGATCCGCGACGCGGTGCTCGATCTCGAGAACGGCACGGTGCGCGGACTTACAGCGCTGCTGCGGGCGGACTGATCCTTCCCCGCTGGGCAGGCGCTGACACCTCGATGCAACACCCGTCGTTCGTCATCGAACCGTCTTCCAACCATCACCGAAATGACATCGCTGCCCCTTAGGCGCCGCTCGAAGTCGCACAACGCGACTCTGGTTCAGGGGTTCTTCCATGTCGCCACGTCGCGCGCTTCGCCTGTCGTTTCTGGCTTCGGTCTCGTTCGCTCTGGTGCAACCTGCGTTCGCGCAGGACGCCGCGCCGCCCGCCGACACCGCGCAGCCTGCCGACGATGCGAGCACGATCATCGTCACTGCCAAGGTCACCCGTTCGGCAACTGCGATCACCGGTGTTGAAATCCAGAAGATCCTGCCCGGCGTCTCGCCGCTGAAGGCGATCGAGACGCTGCCCGGCGTGCTCTACATCACCTCGGATCCGTGGGGGAACAACGAGCAGAACGCGCAGATCTTCATCCATGGGTTCAACTTCCAGCAGCTCGGCTACACGATGGACGGCTTGCCGCTGGGTGACCAGAACTACGGCAATTACAACGGCCTCTCGCCGCAGCGCGCGGTGATTTCCGAGAACGTCGGGCGCGTGGTGGTGACAACCGGTGCGGGTGATCTGGGCACGGCTTCGACCAATAACCTGGGCGGCACGATCGACACCTTCTCCGCTGATCCGTCGCAGAAGCGAGGCGCGCAGATCAACGAGACGCTCGGTTCCTACGACACGTCGCGCACGTATATCCGCCTCGACACCGGCGCCTTCGGCCCGAACGGCGAAAACTCACTCTACGTGTCCGGCGCGCGCCAGTACGCACGCGCGTGGGACTTCAACGGCAAGCAGAAGGGCTGGCAGGCCAACGCCAAGTTCGTTCACGACGGCGCGAACGGCAAGCTGACGCTGTTCTTCGATTATTCGCAGAAGACCGAACCGAACGAGGACGCGACCACGTTCCGAATCCCCGCGACGAACGCGGTGCAGGCGTATCTGCCCTACACGCGGCCGTTTTTCTTCTCGGACCTCGCGGGCATCCGTTCGTACATGGACCAGTTCGGCAACAGCCCGGCGGCGGTCGGCAGCAATTACCGCAACTACTATTCGGCCGCGCAGCGCACCGATTATCTCGGTTATGCCAAGTACGACGCGAAGCTTTCGAGCAACGTGACCTGGTCAACCACCGGCTACATCCATCATGACGACGCGCTCGGCGTGGTCGCCGGGCCGCTCGGCCAGTCGATCACCGTGGCGCAGGCGTACCTCGATCCGAATTACGCAACCGACTGCCACTTCGGCACCAACGGCAACGGCATCGTGCCATCGACCGCCGCCGCAGGCAGTGTCTGCGCGGGGACGACCCCGGCGCAGGCCGCTGCGGTCGGCACGGCGCTGGTGAACGCGACCGGCGGATCGGGGCTGATCACGCGCACCACCGAATACAGGATCGACCGTGAAGGCGTGATCTCGAACCTCGCGATCGACGCGGGCAAGCACCACATCGAACTCGGCGGCTGGTTCGAGCACAACAGCGCGACCCAGTGGCGGCGCTGGTACGGGGTAGACATCAACAACCCGCAGCTCAGCACGCCCTACATCCGCCCGCTCGACGTCGCTGCCCCGCTGTTCACGCAATACCAGGGCAACTCGACGATCAAAACGCTCCAACTGCATGTGCAGGACACATGGAAGCCGATCGAACCGCTGACGATCGAGGCGGGCTTCAAGACCAGCGCGCAATGGGCCGAGGGTGCGTTCCCGGTCCAGCCCAAGGCCGGCTCGCTCTCGGGTCTCACCGGCGGTCTGCCGCAAGGCAAGATCGACACGCTGCGCTGGTTCCTGCCCGCGGTCGGCGCGACCTGGGACTTCAACGGACACGAGCAGGTCTACGCGCACGTCCAGAAGAACCTGCACCAGTACATGGTGTACCTGGGCGGCGGTTCGCTCTCGCCGTGGTTCACCGGCAGCCAGGCGGCGTTCGATACGTTCGCGCAGCAGGGCAAGCCTGAGGAGAGCTGGACCTACGAGGCAGGCCTGCGCAGCAAGCGCAGCTTCGGCAACGGATGGGGCTTCGAGGCGCAGGTCAACTACTACCACGTGGTGTTCACCAACCGCCAGCTGGCGATCTCGACCAACCCCGGCGGCATCGCCGGCGGCGCGATCGCGGGCGGCACCTCGATCCTGGTCAACGTTGGCGACGTGCACACCGACGGCGTCGATGCGGCGTTCACGCTGCACCTCGGCCCGGCGCTGTCGCTCTACAACGCGACCTCGTACAACTCGTCGACCTACAAGAGCGATTATCAATCGACCGCGCTGGGCATCGGCGCCGCGACGGGGACATGCATCGGCGGCTTCACCGTGGTATCGGGAACGGTCCCGACTTGCGGCAAGCAGGTTCCCGGCAGCCCGAAGTGGATGAACAAGTCGGTGGCCACGCTCGATTTCGGACCATTCGAAGCGCAAGTGATCGGCGACTATGTCGGGAAACGCTTCGCAACGTATACCAACGACACCAGCGTGAAGTCGTTCTTCCTGCTCTCCGCGCGGATCGCGGCGAAAGTGCCCGAAGGCGTGCTGCCGCTGCAGAAGGCCGAGATCAGCCTCAATGTCACCAACCTGGCGGATACGACCGGCTGGTCGACGATCTCGGTGGGTTCGGCGACCAACAGCTACTCGGCCTATCCGATCGCGCCGCGCCAGTTCTTCGTCACCGTCTCGGCAGGGTTCTGATGGCCGCTGCTCCGCTTTCGCGGCGCGCGGTCATCGGCGCGGGCGTGACGATCGCCGGCGGGCTGGCGGCGGGCACCGCGCATGCGGGCTTCTCGATAAAGCGCGCGGCACCTGGCTCCAAGCCGCTCGTGCTCGGGCATCGGGGCGCCTGCGCGCATCGGCCCGAGAGCACGGCGGCGTCATATGCCCGCGCGATCGCGGACGGGGCGGATTACGTCGAGCCCGACCTCGTCGTCACGAAGGACGGCGTGCTGATCGTGCGCCATGAGAACAACGTCGGCGAGACAACCGATGTCGCCGCGCATCCCGACTTCGCCGCAAGGCGCACGACCAAGACGATCGACGGGCAGGCGGTGACCGGCTGGTTCACCGAGGACTTCACCCTCGCCGAGATCAAGACGCTGCGCGCGAAGGAGCGGCTCGGCGCGCTGCGGCCCGAAAGCCAGGCGTTCGACGGCGAGTTCCAGGTGCTGACCTTCGAGGAGATGATCGATTTCGTCGCCGCCGAGGCCGCGACCCGGGGCAAGCCGATCGGGATCATCCCCGAAATCAAGCACTCGACCTATTTCAC
>CAJCHR010000400.1 GCA_903970225.1 Actinobacteria bacterium 21-64-8
GCTTGCCCTCCGCCCCCGTCAGCAGCGCCTCGTGCGCGAAGGCGGGCGGCGTCGCACCCATCGCATCGAACATCTGCAGCTGGAGCGCGGTGTTGGACACATGATCCTCGCCGCGCACCACATGCGTGATGCCCATGTCGACATCGTCGATCGCGGAGGGCAGCATGTAGAGCCACGATCCGTCGGCGCGGCGGATCACCGGATCGCTCATCGTGGCGGCGTCGAAATGCTGGGGCCCGCGGATCCGGTCGTCCCACGCGATCGGCGCATCGTGATCCAGCCGGAAGCGCCAGTGCGGGCGGATGCCCTGCGCCTCGAGCACCGCGCGGTCGTCGTCGTCCAGCCCCAGCGCGGCGCGGTCATAGACCGGCGGCAACCCACGCCCGGCGGCAATCTTGCGCTTGAGGTCGAGCTCCTGCGCCGTTTCGTACGCGGGATAGACGCGGCCTGCGGCGCGCAACGCCGCAAAGCGCGCTTCGTAGCGCGCAAAGCGCGCCGACTGTCGTTCCTCGCCGGCGGGCAGCAGCCCCAGCCAGGCGAGATCGGCGCGGATCGCATCGACATAGTCCTCGCGGCTACGCTCGCGATCGGTGTCGTCGATCCTGAGCGCGAAACGCCCACCGTGCTTCTGGGCGAGCAGCCAGTTGTGCAGCGCGGCGCGGACATTGCCGACATGAAGCCGGCCGGTCGGAGAAGGGGCGAAGCGGGTGATCACGGTCATGCGGCGCGACTAGGCTGCGACGCAGGGACCGTCAAAGCGGGAACGTTCGGAACAGCCCCGCGCAGGCGCGATCCGGACCGGGCAAAACCGGATCACGCTGTCCTACAGCCGGATGATCTGCCATGGACGCGGTGCAGAGGTCCGGGCCATGCGTTCCTATGTCGCAACCCGGTTTCGCGCATGTGTTTCATCAGCAAACTTCGGCCAAGGCATTGATGAAGCAAGATACCTTCAACATCCGCCAACCTTGCCAGGAGCGCTGTTTTTTCTCCGCTCGCACAGGTTCGGTTCGCCTTTGCAATCGCGCAGCACCGCGATGCTCGTGAAAGCGATCGGTGCGGGCATCAGCTAAACTCGATTGACGGGACAGATTGTTCGCGCAGAGCGCTGCGGCCATGAAACAGGACCTCCCCGGTCGATTCGACACCGCCGCCGCTGCTGACGGCCTGCCCACGCCGCATCGCTACTTCGCGGCGGCGGCGGTGTGGCTCGCGATTGCGATGTCGGTGCTCGATACCGCGATCGCCAACATCGCGCTGCCGACGATCGCCGGCCAGCTTCACGCCGCGCCTTCGGTCGCGGTCTGGGTCATCAACGCGTACCAGCTTGCAATCACCATACTGTTGTTGCCGCTGGCCGCGCTGGGCGACCGGATCGGGCACGTGCGTGTCTACCTGCCCGCGCTGGGCCTGTTCATCATCGGCTCGCTCGCCTGCGCGCTGTCGGGCAGCCTCCCGCTGCTGATTGCAGCGCGGATGCTTCAGGGCATCGGCGCGGCGGGGATCATGAGCATGAATGCCGCGCTGGTGCGGACGATCTACCCGAACAGCATGCTGGGCCGGGGCATGGGCTACAACGCGCTGGTGCTGTCGGTCTCGGCCGCGGTCGGCCCGACGCTGGCCTCGCTGATCCTGAGCTTCGCGCACTGGCCGTGGCTGTTCGCGGTCAACGTGCCGATCGGGCTGATCGCGCTCGTGGTCGGCCGCCGCTTCCTGCCCAAGGTGCCCGGCAACGGTCAGGCGCCAGACTATCCCTCCGCGCTGCTGAGCGCGGGGATGTTCGGGTTCATCGTCTACGGCGCCGAATCGCTCGCACGCGAAGGCAAGCTCTCGGGCGCGGTGCTGCTCGTGCTTGGCCTCGTCCTCGGCGCGGTGCTGGTGCGCAGGAACTGGAGCCGCCCGGCTCCGCTGTTCCCGCTCGATCTGCTGCGCATCCCGATCTTCTCGCTGTCGATCGCGACGTCGGTCACCTCGTTCGCAGCGCAGATGCTGGCGTTTGTGACCATGCCGTTCCTGTTGCAGAGCGTGCTTCACCGCACCGTGGTCGAATCCGGCCTGCTGATGACGCCCTGGCCTCTGGCGGTAGGGTTCGCCGCGCCGTTCGCGGGACGCCTGGCGGACAAGTATCCGGCCGGCCTGCTGGGCGGCGTCGGCCTGGCGGTGTTTGCGATCGGGTTGTTCAGCCTCTCGACGCTCGGCGCACAGCCCACGACATTCGACATCATCTGGCGGATGGCGGTGTGCGGCGCGGGCTTCGGGTTGTTCCAGTCACCCAACAACCGCACGATGGTCAGCGCCGCGCCGCGTTCGCGCACCGGCGCGGCGGGCGGCATGCTCGCCACCGCGCGGCTTCTGGGCCAGACCACCGGCGCGGTCGGAGTCGCGGCAGGCTTCCACTGGCTCGGCCTCGGCGCGAGCCCGGTGCTGCTGCGCGTCGCCGCGGCGGCTGCCTTCGCGGCCGCCTGCATCAGCCTGCTGCGCCTGCGCACCATGCAACCAGAAACACGCGCCGCCGCGCCGATCGCGGACGTGTCCTGAGGCGCCAATTGCTTTATGCAGCTCCTCTGTCGAGGAGTCGCCCATGCCCGATCTCTATCACCCCAAAGGCCTTTCGAGCGCCGTCTGTTACCGTGACGCCAAGGCCGCGTACCGCTGGCTCGAACAGGCTTTCGGCTTCGAACCGCTGTTCGTGATCCTCGACCCCGAGGGCAACCTCGCACACTCGGAGATGCGATACGGCGGCTCGGTCGTGATGGTCGGCACCGAATGGAGCGCCGACCACAAGAGCCCCGCCTCGATCGGCGGCGCGAATACGCAGACGGTGCATGTCCAACTCGCCGATGGCGATGACATCGACGCGCATTGCGAAGCGGCGCGCGCCGCGGGCGCCGAGATCGTGATGGAGCCAGAAACTCAGTTCTACGGGGACCGGAGCTATCGGGCTCGCGATCCGGAGGGCCACATCTGGACGTTCGGAGTGACCGTGCAGCGCATGACTCCGGCGGAGTGGGACGCGGCGGAAGGCCTCACGACGCTTACGCGGCTGGATGACCCCTAGGCGCTGCGAAACGCGTGCGTGATCGGATAGCGCCGGTCCCGCCCGAAGTTGCGCGTGCCCAGCTTCACCCCGGGAGGCGCCTGGCGGCGCTTGTATTCGGCCAGGTGCAGCAGCCGCTCGATCCGCACCACCGTGTCTCGGTCGAACCCCTCGGAGACCACCTGCTCGACGCTCTTCTCGTTCT
Organism: Actinobacteria bacterium 21-64-8; assembly: GCA_903970225.1. Lineage (GTDB taxonomy): Bacteria > Pseudomonadota > Alphaproteobacteria > Sphingomonadales > Sphingomonadaceae > Novosphingobium. The sequence continues at coordinate 3,243 of CAJCHR010000400.1, forward strand.
CGACCAACCCCAGCAGGATGGCATCGAGCACATCGTAAGGCGGGAGCGAATCGCTGTCCTTCTGCTCGGCGCGCAATTCGGCGGTCGGCGGCTTGGTGATGATGTTCTCCGGGATCACCACCCCTGCCGGCCCCAGCCCGATCTTGGGCCGGTTGAAATTGCGCCACGTCGAGATCGCGAAGACCGTGGTCTTGTAGGCGTCCTTGAGCGGGTTGTAGCCGCCCGCCATATCGCCGTAGATCGTCGCGTAGCCGACGCTCATCTCGCTCTTGTTGCCGGTGGTCACCAGCATCGGCCCAAACTTGTTCGACAGCGCCATCAGCGTCACGCCGCGGATCCGCGACTGGAGGTTCTCCTCGGTGATATCGGGCGCCGCGCCCGCGAACACCCCGCTCAGCATGCCTTCGAACGCGGCGACCGCATCGGGAATCGGGATCGTATCGTAGCGGCACCCCAGCAGCCGCGCGCATTCGGTCGCGTCGACCAGGCTTTCGGTGCTGGTGTAGCGGCTCGGCAGCATCACGCACCACACGCGGCTCGGCCCCAGCGCGTCGACCGCGATCGCGGCGCAGATCGCACTGTCGATCCCGCCCGACAGCCCCAGCACCACGCCCGGAAACTTGTTGCGATCGACGTAATCGCGCAGCGACAGCACCATCGCCGAGTAGATGTCCTCGGGATGATCGGCGAGCGGCTGCACCGCGCCCTTGTCACAGCGCCAGCCTTGCGCGGTCTTGGTCCAGCGGGTCTCGACCTGCTCCTCGACCCAGTCGGACATCTGCACCGCGAGGCTACCGTCGCCGTTCACGACGAAGCTCGCGCCGTCGAACACCAGCTCGTCCTGTCCGCCGATGCGGTTGACGTAGGCGAGCGGCAGTCCGGTATCGACCGCACGGCGCTTGGCGACCCCGTCGATCCGCAGCGTGTCTTTGTCGATCTCGTACGGGCTGCCGTTGATGCAGATAAAGATCTCCGCGCCGAAATCGGCGAGGTGCCGGCACACTTCGGCCTGCCAGATGTCCTCGCAGATCGGCACGCCGATCATGATCCCGCGAAAGATGATCGGCTCGGGCAGCGGGCCGGGCTGGAACAGCCGCATTTCGTCGAACGTGCCGTAATTGGGCAGCTCGTGCTTGAAGCGGATCGCGGCGACCTTGCCCTGGTCGAGCAGCGCGACGCCGTTGTGCAGCGCGCCGTCCTGGATGAACACCGAACCGACCAGCATCGCCGGGCCGCCATCGGCCGTCGCCTGCGCCATCGTCTCCAGTTCGGCCGCCGCGCGCTCGATCAGCGCCGGCTTGAGGATCAGGTCCTCGGGCGGATAGCCGACCAGTTGCAGCTCGGGAAAGACGATGAGGTCCGAGCCTTTCGCCTTCGCGCGCGCGGCGAGCATCGCGGCGGCATTGCCGGCGATGTCACCGACCGACTGGTTGAGCTGGGCGAGGGTGATCTTGAGCGTATCGGGCATGGGAGGCCTGATTGCCCGCTAGCCCGGCGGGGTGCAAGTGGCTGCTGCGGGACAGTTTTTCGCCCGCATTGAGAACGGATAGGCATGCCCCGGCCGCTGCAGCCGCAAATCTCGTAACCCTCTGAATTTGCACGCAGTTGGATTTGTAATTTTAGTATCATTGCCCACAGCGACAATGGTGACTTCGCGCGCGCGTCTGGGGGTGAAGCCGACGATGTCAAAGAGCGGGGAGCCGCGCATCATGCGACGCGCGGGTTTCACGATGGCATGTTCGGGCGATGTAGGAAAACGACAACCATCGGCTTGATCTGGTGGTTAGAAGACCGTCGGCTTTCGGCAAGCCCGTCGCGATAGCTGCCGTCAGACTTTCGGTCGTTCGCCGTTCAAGAGAGCTTTGGCTCGGCGGAAGCAGTAGGTGCAGACAGGAATGGGCGATAGAGCGATCAGGGCAAACCCAATCATGCCGCCGATCTCGCTACTCTTAGCATCGAAGCCAAAGAACGCGAACGTGAACCACATCATCCAACCGATGGTCAGAGTGTAGGCAGTTGCCGAAAGCACGAGCGCAAAGACAAGCAATTTCACCACTCCGGCATCTTATCTTGGTTGGCAGTGGCCGCAATCAGGAAGTGTATAGGGCGCACGGAATGGTCAATTATTGGGGCGGTTGCCGCCGGTCGCCTCTACGCAACCACCGGGTCATCGTCACCCAATCCCGAGCGGCCGTGACGCAGGGCTTGCTCGATTGCCAAGCTGATCTGCAGCCGAAGCCAGTCGGCGCGATGTTCTTCCGGAGCCGCCAACCCCATGACCACGATCTTTTCGACGGTGTTTGTCGCCCACTCGCTGTAAGTCCAATGCTCGCCGCTCATGCGCGCAGCATGACCATTTCCCGAATGTCTGCAATCGGGAAGCGGCTTGGATGGTGGATCGTCCGGAAGTGGGGCGATAGCAGACATGCCCTAATATGCGAGTGCAGCGAGGCGGGCCGCCCGCTCGATATCTTTCGGCCGACCAAAGCGGCGGAGCAGTTCGCATAGCTCCGCGCGGCCGGGAACGAAGACGATTTCGCCTTCGAGCTCCATGCGCTCGCGCGTTATCAGTTCGACCGGAAGCCAATCCGTTCCCACTCGATGGCGAAAGTCCGCCATGAACTCGACGGGGAGCGGCGGCACGGTCCAAGTGCCAAAGATGGCCGACCGAAAATCCGCATGACCTGATCCGGACCGGCATCCAACGCCGATTGTGGGAAGAAGGCTCGCGGCATCACGCACACTTAGCATCACGTCGACGTCGGCGACACGTCCCGCATCGGCACCATGCAGCGCTACAGCCGCGCTGGTGATGATCCACCAAGGATCAACCGCCGCGTTCATCAGAGCACCGATCGCCTTCAGCGAGGCCGCCAAGGATGGGTCAATGCTCATCCATAACCCTATAGAGCGAAACGAACGCTTACAGGAGGACGCGCGCACTGCGTCAATGGACCGAACCCCGCCTCAACTCACGTTGATCCCCAGTTCGCTCAGCAGTTGCCCGGCCTGGGCGCGTGAGACGGTTGCGCCGCGGAACAGGGTCGCGTCGCGCAGGCGCAGTCCGCCGAGATCGGCGCCCCGCAGGTCGGCGCCGTCGAAGCGCGAGCCCTCCATCAGCGCATCGCGCAAGCTGCACTCCTCGAACACGGCCGCGCGGAAGTCGCATTTGCGCAAGTCGGCGTGGCTCATGTCGAGCTTGCGCAGCGTCTGCTTGCGGAAATCGTGAGCAGGCAGCTTGGCACCGATCAGCAAGGTCTCGCTGAAGCGCAGATCGCGGGTCTTGGCGTCCGCGAGGTCCGCGCCGGTCAGTTTGCAGCCCTCAAACGATGCGGACGTCAGCGACGCGCGGTGGAACGTCGCATTGTTGAAGTCGCTCGACACGAACGAGGCCTCGGTGAGATCGGCGCCGACGAACCTCGCGAAGGCCCCGCGGCAGGACCGCCAGATCGCGCCTTCGAGCCTGCACCCGGTGAAGTCCGTCCGGCGCACGTCGCATTGCTCGAAGGTCCAGCCCGAAAGGTCGAGGCCCGCAAGATCGACTTCGCCAAGGTCGCATACGGCAAGATGGCCGGGCGACGGCGCTGCCGCCATATCCTCCACCTCGCGGCGGGTCAGGGCTGTGTCATGCGCGTCCATCCTGCGCCTCTAGCGGCGGCACCCGGCCACGCCAACGACCCATACCGGCGGCGCGGTCGGACCATAGCGGCGTCATCTCCCCGGCGGATCTATGTAGAACGGCTGATTGCCAACACCGTCAAATTCCGTGACGTCCATCGGCGGGAGCGCGGTTGCTGCGCGCGTCTCGACGGACGTTGGTGTTGTGATGATCAGGATCTTGGTCGCGGAAGATAACGAACTGGCGCGCGAGTGGCTGTGCGAGGAACTGGCCAGCGATGGGCATGCCGTCATGGAAGCGGGCGACGGCGAAGCGGCAGCAAAGGTTCTGCGCGAAGCGGCCCCGATCGACATCCTGCTGACGGACATCCGCATGCCGGGCGCGGTCGACGGTTGGGAACTGGGCGAAATCGCAAAGCAGTACGCGCCGGGCATCCGCATCGTTTACGTGACGGGCTACAGCGAAGAGCTGCGAAAGCTGGGCCCGAACGAGCGCATGCTGCACAAGCCGTTTCTGTACCGGGACGTACGAAGGGCGATCGCGGACCTCGGATCGTAAGCCGCCGCGCCTCGTGACGGCCGGCGGCTCCGGCAGGCGGCTATTCCGCTCCGGCAGACGCCGCATCGCTGGGCACCGCGACATCTTCGCTCGCCGCACCCGTCGCCATTTCGGTGGGCATCGCGGTCGCGCCGGCCATGGCCTGCTCGGCGGGGATCTCGACCGTATCGGCGGTGGCGCTCTGGTTGGCGTCGACCGATTTGCCGCACCCGGCAAGACCGAGCAGGGCTGCGGCGGCAAGCACGATGCGGGCGGTGGTGTTCATGGCAGAGATTGTCCTGTGGCGAATGCGGCGTTTCCCTAGCCCTGCGGAGCTGGGGAGGCAAACGGCACCGTTGTCATCCGTCACCAAAGTTCCGTTTGATAGGCCGGCCTCCCCGCATGACCATCGGATGCGGTCGCTCGCCCGCGCGACCACGCTTGCACACATATAAAGATATCTTTATATGATCCCCGATGAAGATCGACCCGCTCCTGCGCGCGCTTGCGGACCCGACCCGGCTTCGGATCGTGCGGCTGCTTGCGCATATGGAGCTGGCGGTCGGCGAACTCGCGCAAGTGCTCGGGCAGAGCCAGCCGCGCGTCTCGCGCCACGTGCGCATCCTGTGCGATGCGGGACTGGCCGAGCGGCGCAAAGAGGGAAGCTGGGTGTTCCTCAAGAGCGCGATCAGCGCGCGCGGGCCCCTCGCGGGCAGCGCCCCTGCGCTTTCGATGGGCACGCTCGCGGCGCAGCTGGTCGCGGCGGCCGAGGCCGAGGACGCGGGTTTCGCGCAGCACTGTGCGTTCGATCGCAAGCACCTGACCGCGATCCGCGCCGCGCGCGAAGCCACCGCGCAAGGCTGGTTCGCCCGCAATGCGGCCGAGTGGGACACGCTGCGCTCGCTCCATTCGCCCGACGAGCCGGTCGAGGCCGCATTGGCGGATGCGTTCGGACCGGAGCTCGGCTCGCTGCTCGATGTCGGCACCGGCACCGGGCGCATCGCCGAGCTGCTCGCGCCGCGCGCCAGCCACGTCACCGCGCTCGACAAGAGCCCCGAGATGCTGCGCATCGCGCGCAGCCGGCTGCAGGCGCTTCCGGCCGACCGCCTCGATCTGGTGCAGGGCGATTTCGGCGCGCTGCCGTTCGCGGATGCCAGCTTCGACACGCTCGTGTTCCACCAGGTGCTGCATTACGCGCAGGAGCCCGAAGCCGCGCTGGCCGAGGCGGCGCGCGTCACGCGGCCCGGCGGGCGCGTCGCGGTGATCGATTTCGCCGCGCATGACCGCGAGGAGCTGCGCGCGAGCCACGCGCATGCACGGCTGGGCTTCTCCGACGCGCAGATGCTCGAGATGCTCGAGGTCGCAGGTTTCGAGGCGCAATCGGCGGCGGCGCTGCCGGGCAAGCCGCTGACCGTGATGATCTGGACCGGGCACAAGCATGCCGCGTCCGCAGTTACCCCGATTTCCGCGATCAAGGCCGTATCATGACCGATCTTCTCGAAGCCGTTCGCGCGCAGGCCGCAGTGCCGCAGTCCCCTCTGTTCGCGTCGCTGCCCGGCGACGTCGCGACCTCGTTCGAGTTCTTCCCGCCCAAGAGCGAGAAGATGGAGGCGCAGCTGTGGGACGCGGTGCAGACGCTCGCGCCGCTCGGGCCCGAGTTCGTCTCGGTGACCTACGGCGCGGGCGGATCGACGCGCGAGCGCACGCACAACACCGTCGCCCGGATCGCGCGCGAGACGGCGCTGAAACCCGCCGCGCACCTCACGTGTGTGGCGGCGAGCAAGGCCGAGATCGACGAGATCGCCGAGCAGTACTGGGAGGCGGGCGTGCGGCACATCGTGGCGCTGCGCGGCGATCCGCCGCCGGCCGACGGAGGCACGTTCGTGCCGCATCCGGAGGGCTATGCCAGCGCCGCCGATCTGGTCGCAGGGCTCAAGGCGCGCCGCGATTTCGACATTTCGGTCGCGGCCTATCCCGAGGTCCACCCCGAGGCGGCGAGCGCGCAGAGCGATCTCGACAACCTCAAGCGCAAGCTCGATGCCGGCGCGAACCGGGCGATCTCGCAATTCTTCTTCTCGACCGACGCCTATTTCCGCTTCCTCGACAAGGCGCTCGCCGCGGGGATCACCGTGCCGATCCTGCCCGGGATCATGCCGGTGACCAGCTTCGCCGCGATCCGCCGGATGAGCGGGGACACCACCGAGATCCCGGCGTGGATGGAGGCGATGTTCACCGGGCTCGACGACCAGCCGGGCGCGCGCGCGCTCGTCGCGGGCGCGGTCGCGGCGGACTTGTGCTGCCGCTTGTACCAGGGCGGCGTGCGGAACTTCCACTTCTACACGCTGAACCGGGCCGAACAGGCTTACGCGATCTGCCACATGCTGGGCGTGCGGCCGAAGGAGATTGGGTGATGAGCCTTCTTGAGATCCTCCCCGTTCACGGGGAGGTGGCAGACGCGCAGCGGCTGACGGAGGGGGGCCGCGGTTCGGCGCGTCCTCTCGCCGGTGGCGCCCAGCCGACCGCCCCCTCCGTCAGCCCTTCGGGCTGCCACCTCCCCACGGGTGGGGAGGATTTGTCATGACCCCGCGTGAAGCCTTCAAGGCCGAGGCCGCCAAGCGCATCCTGATCACCGACGGTGCGTTCGGGACCGAGATCCAGGGCTGGAAGCTGACCGAGGCGCAGTACGCCGGCGACCTCGGCCTCGCCAAGGACCAGAAGGGCAACAACGACATCCTCGCGCTGACCAAACCCGAGGTGCCCGAGGCGATCCACCGCGCCTATTTCGAAGCCGGCGCGGACATCGCCGAGACCAACACCTTCTCGGCCAACCGCATCAGCCAGGCCGATTACGCGGCCGAGCACCTGGTGCGCGAGATCAACATCGCCTCGGCGCAGCTCGCTCGCCGGATCGCCGACGAGTTCGAGGCCAAGGACGGCCGCCCGCGGTTCGTCGCGGGCGCGATCGGGCCGACCAACAAGACGCTGTCGCTGTCTCCCGACGTCAACGACCCGGGCTTCCGCGAGATCAGCTGGGACGAACTGGTCGACGTCTATCACGAACAGGCCGCGGCGCTGGTCGAAGGCGGCGCGGACTTCATCCTGATCGAGACGGTGTTCGACACGCTCAACGCCAAGGCCGCGATCATGGCCGTGAAGCGGCTGGAGCAGCAGCTCGGGCGCGAAGTGCCGATCATGCTGTCGATGACGCTGACCGACTTGTCGGGCCGCAACCTGTCGGGCCACACGGTCGAGGCGTTCTGGCACGCGGTGCGACATGCCAAGCCGGTGACGATCGGGCTCAACTGCTCGTTCGGCGCCACGCAGCTGCGCCCGCACGTCAAGGTGCTCAGCGAAATCGCCGACACATTGATCATGGTCTACCCGAACGCGGGCCTGCCCAACGAACTGGGCGAATACGACGAGCTGCCCGCGCAGACCGCCGCGCTGGTCCACGAATGGGCGGACGCGGGGCAGGTCAACATCCTGGGCGGCTGCTGCGGCTCGACGCCCGCGCACATCGAGGCGATGGCCAAGGCGGTGGCGGGGCTGCCGGCGCGCACGCTGCCCGAACTGGAGCCGGTGACGCGGCTTGCCGGACTGGAGCCGTTCGTGATGGCGGGATGAACCAGATCCTCCCCACGCGTGGGGAGGGGGACCGCGCGAAGCGTGGTGGAGGGGGTTCTCGGTTCGGCACGCCCTCTCGCCGTGAGTACCCCGCCGACCGCCCCCTCCGTCAGCCCTTCGGGCTGCCACCTCCCCACGCGTGGGGAGGATTTAGAGAGTACCGATGACCACCCCATCCTCCGCCCGTTTCGTCAACATCGGTGAGCGCACCAACGTCACCGGATCGGCGGCGTTCAAGAAGCTGATCCTCGCGGGGGACTACCCCAAGGCGGTCGAAGTCGCGCGCCAGCAGGTCGAGAACGGCGCGCAGGTGATCGACGTCAACATGGACGAGGGCCTGCTCGACGCGGTCGTGGCGATGACCACGTTCCTCAAGCTGATCGCCGCCGAGCCCGACATCGCGCGGGTGCCGGTGATGATCGACAGCTCGAAGTGGTCGGTGATCGAAGAGGGGCTCAAATGCGTCTCGGGCAAGCCGATCGTCAACTCGATTTCGATGAAGGAAGGTGAGGACGCGTTCCTCGCCTCGGCACGCAAATGCATGGATTACGGCGCCGCGGTGGTCGTCATGGCATTCGACGAGAAGGGCCAGGCCGACACCAAGGAGCGCAAGGTCGAGATCTGCGAGCGCGCGTACAAGCTGCTGACCGGCATCGGCTTTCCGCCCGAGGACATCATCTTCGACGCCAACGTGTTCGCGGTCGCGACCGGCATCGAGGAGCACAACAATTATGGCGTCGACTTCATCGAGGCGGTGAAGGAGATCCGCGAGCGCTGCCCGCACGTGCACTTCTCGGGCGGGCTCTCGAACCTGTCGTTCAGCTTCCGCGGCAACGAGACGGTACGCCGCGCGATGCATTCGGTGTTCCTCTACCACGCGATCCCCGCCGGGCTCGACATGGCGATCGTCAACGCCGGCCAGCTCGACATCTACGACCAGATCGACCCGCTGCTGCGCGAGGCGTGCGAGGATGTGATCCTCAACCGCAATCAGGACGTGCCCGAAGGCCACCTGACCGCGACCGAAAAGCTGATCGCGCTCGCCGAAAGCTTCAAGGGCCGCGACGCGGTCGCCGAGAAGCAGGCCGAGGAATGGCGCGGCTGGGAGGTGACCCGCCGGATCGAGCACGCGCTGGTCAAGGGCATCGACATGTACGTGGTCGAGGATACCGAGGAGGCGCGCGCAGACATCGCGAACCGCGGCGGGCGCCCGATCGAGGTGATCGAAGGCCCGCTGATGGACGGCATGAACGTCGTCGGCGACCTGTTCGGCAGCGGCAAGATGTTCCTGCCGCAAGTCGTGAAATCCGCGCGGGTGATGAAGAAGGCGGTCGCCTACCTGTTCCCGTTCATCGAGGCGGAGAAGGTCGAAGGCGCGAAGGCCAAGGGCCGGATCATCATGGCCACGGTCAAGGGCGACGTGCACGACATCGGCAAGAACATCGTCGGCGTCGTGCTCCAGTGCAACGGCTACGAGGTGATCGACCTCGGCGTGATGGTGGCGTGGAGCAGCATCCTGCAGGCCGCAAACGAGAACCAGGCCGACATGATCGGGCTGTCGGGGCTGATCACGCCCTCGCTCGACGAGATGGTCACCGTCGCAGAGGAGATGCAGCGCGCGGAGATGTCGATCCCGCTGCTGATCGGCGGCGCGACCACCAGCCGCGTGCACACCGCATTGCGCATCGATCCGGCCTACGAGGGCCCGGTGATCCACGTGCTCGACGCGAGCCGCGCGGTCGGCGTCGCCTCGCAGCTTTTGTCCGACACGCAGATGCGCGGGTTCGTCGAGACCACCGCGAGCGAGTACGAAGGCATCCGCGAGGCGCGCGCGGGCAAGCAGGCGAGCGCGCTGGTCCCGCTGGCCGAAGCGCGCGAAAACAGCTTCAAGCCGGACTTCGCCGACAAGCCCCCCGCGCCCGCGCAGCCCGGCATCCACGTGTTCCCCGAGTGGGACCTGGCGGATCTGGCGCAATACATCGACTGGACGCCGTTCTTCCGCGCCTGGGAGCTAGCCGGCAACTACCCCGCGATCCTCGAGGACGAAGTGGTCGGCGAAAGCGCGCGCAGCCTCTGGGCCGACGCGCAGGCGATGCTCAAGACGATCATCGCGGAGAAGTGGCTGACCGCGAAGGGTGTGTGCGGGTTCTGGGAATGCCGGCGGGACGGGGATGATGTGGTCCTAACATCCTCCCCCTCCGGGGGAGGTGGCAGACGCGAAGCGGCTG
>CAJCHR010000401.1 GCA_903970225.1 Actinobacteria bacterium 21-64-8
CGCATCATCGAGTTCGCGCATCAGCCTGGCCGGACGGCCGCCCCACAGCTCGCGCGATCCTATCGACTTGCCCGGCGTCAGCAGCGCGCCCGCCGCGAGCATGCCGTCACTGGCGATCCGGCAGCCATCCATCACGATCGAGCCAAGACCGACGAATGAACGGTCCTCCAGGATGCAGCCGTGGGCCATCACCATATGGCCGATCAGCACATCGTCGCCGATCACTGTCGGGTAACCCTCGGGACGGCCCGGCTTGGGACTGTCGCAGTGGATCACGCTGCCGTCCTGGATATTCGTGCGTGCGCCGATGGTGATCGTGTTGGCATCACCGCGGATCACGCAGTTGTACCAGACGCTCGCTTCCGGCCCGATCGTGACCTTGCCGATGATCCGGCAGCCGGGCGCGATGAACGCGGTATCGTGGATCGTCGGCCAGATGCCTTCGAACGGGGCAATCGTGATGTCGCTGCGCATGCGGAAACCCTCGGTCAGTAAGGCCGGTCGATAGCATAGACGATATGCGCGGAAAGCGGATCGTCGGCGTCGAGATCGGGATGATCGAAATCGAGTTCCTTGACCCGGTGCATCCCCAGCCGCTCCATCAGACCCCACGAGCGGCTGTTCGCGGGCACCGTCATCGCAAAAATGCGCGGCACGTCGAGGTTGTCCCAGCCCCACGCAAGGCTCGCGCGAGCCGCCTCGGCGGCATAGCCCTTGCCCCAGGCATCGGAGCGCAGCCGCCAGCCGATCTCGGTCTCGCCCGCGATCGACGAACCCTCGGGTACCGGCGTTTTCAGCCCGCAAAAGCCGAGCAGCGCCTTGTCGGACTTGCGCTCGACGATCCAGAAGCAGTGACCGTGCTCGATCTGCAGCTTCTGCTGGCGCTGGACGCCCTTCAGCACATGCCCCGGCTCGTCGACGCCGCCCAGGTGCTCCATGACCGCACGCGTGTTGGTGACGCGGACGAACTCGGGTCCATCCTCGTCGCGCCACTCGCGCAGGATCAGGCGTTCGGTCTCGATCATGCGCCGAGCAGCCTTGCGGCATGCGCGGCATGGTACGTCAGCACGCCCGAGCAACCGGCGCGTTTGAACGCGAGCAGCGTCTCCAGCACCAGCGCGTCGCGGTCCCCCGCGCCGGCGGCGACCGCGGCCTCGATCATCGCGTACTCGCCGCTCACCTGATAGGCGAACACCGGCACCTCGAAGCGCTCCTTCACCCGGCGCACGATGTCGAGATAGGGCAGGCCGGGCTTGACCATCACGCTGTCGGCGCCCTCTGCGAGGTCGAGCGCGACTTCGCGCAGCGCTTCCTCGGCGTTGCCCGGGTCCATCTGGTAGCCGCGCTTGTCCCCCTTCAGCAGCCCGCGCGAGCCGACCGCGTCGCGAAACGGACCGTAGAAGGCCGAGGCGTACTTGGCGGCGTAAGCCATGATCTGGACGTTGCGGTGGTCCTCGGCTTCGAGAACCGCGCGGATCGCACCGATGCGGCCGTCCATCATGTCGGACGGCGCGATGATGTCCGCGCCCGCCGCCGCCTGGTTCAGGGACTGGCCGACAAGTACCTCGGTGGTCTCGTCGTTGAGCACATAGCCCGCATCGTCGATGAGCCCGTCCTGCCCGTGGCTGGTGTAAGGATCGAGCGCCACATCGGTGAGTACGCCGACGCCGTCGCCGACCGCGTCGCGGATCGTGCGGATAGCGCGGCACATCAGGTTGTCGGGGTTGAGCGCCTCGCGCCCATCCTCGCTGCGGCGCTCGGGCTGCGTGTTGGGAAACAGCGCGAGGCACGGAATGCCCAGCGCCACCGCCTCTTTCGCGCGCGCCGCTATGCCATCGAGCGACCAGCGCGAGACGCCGGGAAGCGAGGCGATGGGCTCTTCCAGCGCATCGCCATCGGTCACGAACAGCGGCCAGATCAGGTCGGCGGGCGTCAGCACCGTCTCGCGGTGCATCGCCCGGCTCCACGCGGCGGCACGCGTGCGGCGCAGGCGGAGCGCGGGGAAGGCTGCATTGGTCATCGGTGGGCTTTGAACCAAATGCGCGTTTTTCTCAACCTTCGGGGTTCCTAAATCGTCCTCGCTCGCGGGGAGGTGGCAGCGCGCAGCGCTGACAGAGGAAGTCCCCTCCCCGTAGACGAGAAGGATTTGGTGGCGAGCCTTGCCCCCCGCATCCGGCGATGCCACATTGTCCGCAAGATGCACGGGCACGCCCCTCGCGACGATCCATCCGCCAAGGTGAAGGCGGTGCTTGGCCCGACGAATACGGGCAAGACTCACCTCGCCATCGAACGGCTCTGCGCGCACTCAAGCGGCGCGATCGGCTTTCCGCTACGGCTGCTGGCGCGCGAGGTCTATGACCGGGTCCGCGCGATCAAGGGCGACAATCAGGTCGCGCTGATCACGGGTGAGGAGCGGATCGAGCCCAGGGACGCGCGCTGGATGCTCTGCACCGCCGAGGCGATGCCGATCCAGCGGGACAAGTTCGCCTTCGTGGCGCTGGACGAGGCGCAACTGGGCGCGGACCGCGAACGCGGCCACGTGTTCACCGATCGGCTGCTCCATGCGCGCGGCCGCGAGGAGACGATGATCCTGGGCTCCGCGACCGCCGAGCCATTGGTGCGCGCACTGGTTCCCAAGGCCGAGATCGTCAGCCGCCCGCGCTTCTCGACATTGACGCATTCCGGCGCGCGGAAGCTCTCGCGCATCCCGCCGCGAAGCGCGATCGTCGCGTTCTCGGCCGAGCAGGTTTACGGCATTGCCGAGATGCTGCGCCGATTTCGCGGCGGCGCAGCGGTCGTGATGGGCGCGCTCAGCCCCGAGACGCGCAACCGCCAGGTCGATCTCTACCAGTCGGGCGAGGTCGATTACATCGTCGCGACGGATGCGATCGGCATGGGTCTCAACCTCGATATCGATCACGTCGCGTTCGCGGGCTTGTCCAAATTCGACGGCCAGCGCCAGCGCCGCCTGACGACGGCAGAGATGGCACAGATCGCCGGCCGCGCGGGCCGCCACCAGCGCGACGGAAGCTTCGGCACGCTCGCTGGGCCGGGCCACGATTCGGAGTTCACCCCCGAAGAGATCTACGCGATCGAGGAACACCGCTTCCAGCCGTTGACCAAGCTGTTCTGGCGCGAACCCGAACCGCGCTTCGACACCCTCGCGACATTGATCGGCGATCTCGAAACCCCGCCCGATCGCCCCGAGCTTGCGGCGGCGCCCGAGGCGATCGACCTCGCCGTGCTCAAGCGCCTTGCCGACGAGGCCGGGATTCCCGCGACGCTGCGCACGCCCGGACTGGTGCGCCGGTTCTGGGAGGTCTGCCGCCTGCCCGATTTCCGTCATCAGGGCGCCGAGTTCCACGCGCGCTTCGTCGCGCGGCTGTGGCAGGATCTGCGCCACGGCGAACTCGGCGCCGATTACCTCGCACAGGCGATCGCGCAGCTCGACAACACCAGCGGCGATATCGACACATTGCAGGGCCGTATCGCCGCGATCCGCAGCTGGGCCTACATCGCGCAGCGCCCCGACTGGGTGCTCGCGCGCGACGAGATGGCGGCCCGCGCGCGGGGCGTCGAGGCGCGATTGTCCGATGCGCTCCACGCGCGGCTCACCGAGCGCTTCGTCAACCGGCGGACCGCCGTGCTGATGAAGAAGCTCGGGCCCGATGCCGCGCTGCTGCCGGTCAAGCTGGAAGGCGAAGACGTGCTCGTCGATGATGCGCACATCGGACGCCTCCGCGGTTTCCGCTTCGAGGTCGATCCGCTCGCGCGCGCCGGAGACCGCAAGCTCCTGCTGGCCGCCGCCGAGCGGCACTTGCCCGGGCTTCTGGCCAAGCGCGCGCAGGCTCTGGCGCGAGAAATTGCCGAGGGCGCGGCGCTGAGCCTCGACGGCGGGAAGATTGTCTGGGAGGGCCACGCGCTCGCGGCGTTGAAACCAGGACGCAGCATGCTCGCGCCCACTTTGATGCTCGATCCTGCGCTCGATACGGTTCCGGCACCGGCGCGCTCAGCCCTATCCGTGGCGTTCGACGGATGGTTGGCGCAGCGGCTGAAGGCACTCGCGCCGCTCGCCAAGCTGGAGGCCGCAAGCCGCGCTGCGGAAGGTGGGCCCGAACTCCGCGCGCTGCTCATCCACTTGATCGAAGCCGGAGGTGTTCTCGCGCGCGACGGTTCCGCGCTCGAACGACTCGCGCCAGGTCAGCGCACTTTGCTGGCGCGGCTCGGCGTCACCGTTGGCGCGCTCGACCTGTTCGTCGCCGCGATGTTGCGCCAGGCGCCGCGCGCGATGCTGTTCGAGCTCAAAGGTGTCAAGAGCCCAGCCGACCGGATGCCGACGGTGCTTGCCGCAACAGATCGCAGCGCGCCGCATGGCTACCGCGCGCTCGGTAAGCAGTGGCTGCGCATCGACATCGCCGAGAAACTGCTGCGCGAGGCGCACAGTGCCCGCGTCACGCACAAGGGTCGCACCTTCGTGCTGGACCCCGCCCGCGCTATCTCCGCCGGGCTGACTACCGTAAGCTACGCGCGGCTACTCCATCTCGGCGGATTCCATCCGTCCGTATCGAGACCACTGCCCCCGGGAGCGCTCGGCCCGCTCCGGCCACCGTTGTGGCGCTGGCGTCCGACGTCGCGCAGCTCCGCCCCCATCTTTCGACCCGCGATCCGTGAGGATGGTGCTTTCGCCGCGCTCGCTGAGCTGTTCGCCTGAATGAGGATCGACAAGCTCCTCTGGTTCCTGCGCTTCGCCAAGACCCGCGCGCTCGCGCAATCGATGGCCGAAGAAGGTCACATCCGCCTCAACGGCCGCCGGATCGAGCGCGCACATCAGCGGATTTCGCACGGAGACGTGATCGTCTTCGCGCTCGGCGGTTCGGTGCGCGTGATCGAAATTCTCGTGCTGCCCGAGCGGCGGGGCCCGGCCGCGGAAGCACAAGCATGTTATCGCTCGCTTGACGCGGCCGGGCTTTCTCCCATAGCAGCCGCCGAAGACACCAATGCCGCCTGAGGGGATACCGCAGTCATGACCTATGTCGTCACCGACGCCTGCATTCGCTGCAAGTACATGGACTGCGTCGAAGTGTGCCCGGTCGATTGCTTCTACGAGGGCGAGAACATGCTCGTCATCAACCCCAGCGAGTGCATCGACTGCGGCGTGTGCGAGCCTGAATGCCCGGCCGAAGCGATCCTGCCCGACACCGAGAGCGGGCTGGAGCAGTGGCTCGAACTCAACACCAAGTATTCGGCCGAGTGGCCCAACCTGACCTCGAAGCGCGAATCCCCCGAGGATGCCGACGAGTTCAAGGGGCAGGACGGGAAGTTCGAGAAGTTCTTCTCCGCGGAACCCGGCGAAGGCGACTGATTTCACGTTCCCCTGCGCAAGGAAGCGATTACCGCCGCTCCGGATGTCCGAATCGCGGTACTGATGCGCCGCGAAACGCGAATTTGCGCCAGCTCGGTGGGCATTGCCGGAGTTAGCTCTGGTAATTTTGTTACAGTGCTGCTAAATATGACGAACGTTCGGCGGGGTCGCGGTCGGATGGTTTGATTCGTGAATTGCAGGTTCAGAGCTGGCGGTTGGGGTTCCCATAGGACTGGGGGCGGACCTTTCGGAATTTCATTCCTACCGGTTTTCTGACGCGCCTCCGGCGCCTACCCTGCATGTGAAAGGATGATACATGGCGGGTGCTGCCCATGCGTTCGAAGTTGGTGATTACGTCGTTTACCCCAAGCACGGTGTCGGTCGGGTCATCGAGCTTCTCATCCAGGAAATTGCCGGAATGCAGCTGGAGCTCTATGTGCTCCGCTTCGAGAAGGAGCGGATGACGCTCCGCGTTCCGGTCAACAAGGTCGAAGCGATCGGCATGCGCAAGCTGTCATCGGACAAGACGCTGCGCGAGGCGCTCGAAACGCTGACCGGCAAGCCCAAGGTCAAGCGCACGATGTGGTCGCGCCGCGCCCAGGAATACGAAGCCAAGATCAACTCGGGCGATCTCGTCTCGATCGCCGAAGTCACGCGCGACCTGTTCCGTGCTGACGATCAGCCCGAGCAGAGCTATTCGGAGCGTCAGATCTTCGAAGCGGCGTCCTCGCGCTTGGCGCGCGAGCTTGCGGCGATGGAAAAGACCGACGAGCCGACCGCGCTCAAGAAGATCCTCGCGATCCTCAACGAGCATGCGCCGAAGTATTACGAGGCCGCAGCAGCCGCGGCCAGCGCCTGAACACTGCGCCGCACGGCGTGAAGCGGGCCGGTTCCGATTACGGAGCCGGCCCGTTTTCGTTTGAGCGTGCGGCGTTCATCCGGCGGACAGTGGTCGTGCCCGATGAGCGACGGGTGATACTAAGGCTATTACCAACGCTCGCCGCCGCATTGCTCGCCATCGTGCCGGCCCAGGCGGCAACACGCGATGCGCCTCAAACCGCTGATCGCGCCGCGCGCCGGAGCCAGTCGCAGATCGACAGGCTGCAGCGCGCTTACGACCGGCACATGAAGCGCTGCAGCTCGAACGACGAGAACGCCTGCAGCGACGCGCGCGACGAACTGGCGCAGATTCAGACGCTCAAGGCTGCCGCGCCGTGATGCTACTTGAGGTCGGCCGGGCCCACCTACTTTCAAGCTGCCGCGCGGCGCAAGCGGTCGGCGATCGCCGCTCCAATGCCATCCTCGGGCAGCCGCACCACCGCGATGCGCGGCCGATCCGATGCCGCGGCTTCGTGCAGCGCGGCGTAAAGCCGCGCCGCCGCTTCGGCGAGATCGCCTTCCGCCGACAAGTTGATGTCTCCCGCGATCGCCCCGAAGCCGATCAGGTACTCATCGGGCTCGGCCTGCTCCGCCTCGAGCCGGACCGGCTTTCCCGGCGCATAATGGCTCGCCAGCTGGCCGGGCGCTTCTATCCCCCGGCCCCCGCCCGTCTCCGGCCGCGTGCCCAGGATGTCCGCAAGCCCATTCACGCCGATCGGCCCAGGCCGCAGCACCTGCCATCCCCCACCGGGTCTCAGCGCGACGATCGTGGATTCAATCCCGCGCTCGCAAGCCCCGCCATCGAGGATCAGGTCGACCCGGTCCCCGAGCGACTGCGCGACATGCATGGCCAGGCTCGGGCTAACCGCCCCGCTGCGATTGGCGGATGGAGCGGCAAGCGGCAGCGCGGTCTCCTTCAGCACCGCGAGCATCACCGGATGCGCAGGCACCCGCAATGCGACCGTGGGAAGCCCGGCGGTCACCGCCGGAGCGAGCCCTGCGTCGTCCCGCAGCGGCAGCACCATCGTCAGCGGACCCGGCCACAATGCATCGGCCAGCCGCCAAGCACGCTCATCGAACACCGCTAACCGTTCTGCCGCGATGACATCCGGCACATGCACGATCAGCGGATTGAAGTCCGGCCGCCCCTTGGCGCGGTAGATCGCGGTCACGGCCGCATCGCGGTCCGCCCTGGCGGCAAGGCCGTAAACCGTCTCGGTGGGCAGCGCGACGAGCTTGCCGGCGCGCAGCAGCTTCGCCGCCGCCGCGATCCCCGCTTCGTCGGCCGCACGGATGCGGCGATCGCTGTTGCCCGTCATGCGGCGGGGCTATAGGCGCGCATCCCACGTCATGCAAAAGGGCCGCAGCGATGTCTGATCCTGGAGACCCGCTCGGCCGCATCGCCGATGCGCTCGAGCGGCTGACC
>CAJCHR010000402.1 GCA_903970225.1 Actinobacteria bacterium 21-64-8
ACCAACCGTGCCGGAGGCACCTCCTCGTAAAATTGCGCGAGGAAGCTGGTCAGCACCTCGTCCTCGGGTACCTCGGCGGTGTGCTGCGGGAAGAAGCTGCGATGCCCCCAATTCTGCCCCCCGCGGATGAAGAAGGCCTGCAGGCACATCGTGCCGTTTTTGGCGGCAAGTGCCCAGACATCGGCATCCGAGACGCCCTCGGCATTGATCGCCTGCGTGCCCTGGATCGAGGTCAGCGCACGCAGCCGGTCGCGCAGCACCGCCGCCTGCTCGAAATCCATATTCTCGGCGGCGAGGCTCATCTGGTCGGCGATCTTCTTCTGCACGCCGGTCGACTTGCCAGCCAGGAAGGCCTTCGCGTCGTCGACCAGTTCGGCATAGGCATCGGGGGTGATGCGATCGACGCACGGCGCCGAACAGCGCTTGATCTGATGCAGCAGGCAAGGCCGCGAGCGGTTGGCGAAAAAGCTGTCCGTGCACGACCGCAGCAGAAACAGCTTCTGGAGCGCGTTGAGCGTCCGCGTGACCGACCCCGCCGAGACGAAGGGGCCATAATATTGGCCCTTGGCGCGGCGCGCCCGCGATGCTTCTGGACGCGCGGGAAGGCGTGATCCTCACGCAGCAGGATGAACGGAAAGCTTTTATCGTCGCGCAGCAGCACATTATAGGGCGGCCGGAAACGCTTGATCAGTTGCGCCTCGAGCAGCAGCGCCTCGGCCTCGGTATTGGTCGTGACGATCGTCATCGACCGGGTCTGCGCGACCATGCGCTGCAGCCGTCGCGTCAGCCGCGGCACCTGCGTATAGTTGGCGACACGATTGCGCAGCGCGCGCGCCTTGCCGACGTACAGCACCTCGCCGCGCGCATCCTGCATCCGGTAGACGCCGGGACGCACCGGCAGCGTGGCGAGCACGTTGCGGATCGCGGCCACGCCGGCTTCAAGATCGGGCTGCTCCGATCCGCCACGGACGGTGTACGTGGCTTTCTCTTCGTGAAAGCGATTTTGGCTGTTCGGGTCGTCGGTCACGGGGACGATGTAGGGTTTTGCAACGCGCGGGGGAAGATCGCGCGTAGCCCTTTCGTTCCCCAGCGATGCCAGGACCTAAGGTCACAGCCGGGCGGGCGCGCCTACCGATCGGACAGCTGAGACCAGGACCCCGGCGTTGGCCGGGGTAGGGTTTAGTTCAGGCCGGCGATCGTCCGGTCGATCAGCGCCCGGTCGGCACTTGCATCGTGACGCTGCGCGATAATCGCGGCAGCGGCGGCGGTCGCGGCGGACGCGGCACGCGCCCGAACATCGGCGATTGCGCTGCGCTCGGCGGCCGCGATCTTGTCTTCGGCCATCTTGGCACGGCGCTCGATCAGCAGATCGGCGTCGACCTTGGCTTGCGCGACGAGATGGCTGGCCTCGGCCTGTGCGCCCTTGAGGATCGCCTCGGCCTCCTTATGCGCCTCGGTCGCGCGCTTCTGGATGTCGGCACGCATCGCCTCGGCCTCGGCACGCAGCGATGCGGCCTCGTCGAGCTGCTTGCGGATCGTCGCGATCTGCGCGTCGAGGCCGCGACCGATCAGTTGCGGCACCTTCTTCCAGACCAGGATGAGGATCACCACGATCATCGACAGCGCGACCCAGCCCGGAGGGCCGAGCCCGAAGGCGGTGTCTTCGTGCTCGACGGTGGCCTGGCCAATGGATGCGGTCATGGCGGTCTGCGCGGCCTCCGAATGAGCGGTCATCGCTTCGATATCCTCAAGCGGCCAGGCTGGCGCGAACCGCGACCAGGGCATCGCCCTCGTTCACGTCCGCGCCCGATAGCCGGGCGACGATGTCGCGTACCGCGTCGGCCGCGACATTTTCGATCTCGCCGAACGCATGCGCACGGGCATCGGCGAGCGCGAGCTCGGAATGGTGCATCCGCTCGGCGATCTGGTCGTGCGCCAGCCGAAGCTTGAGCTCGGTATCGCGCACCGCCTCATCCTTGGCCTTCTGGATCGCGCCGGCCGCACCGTGGTGCGCGGCGTCCATCTCGGCATGATAGTCGCGATCGAGCTGCGACGCCGCGTCGCGGGCCGCTTCGGCCGCGGCGAGATCGCCGGAAACCTTGTCGGCGCGCGCGTGGATCGTGCCTTCGATCTTGGGCAGCATGCCGCGCCCGATCACCACATAGATGATCGCGAACACCAGCAGCAGCCAGACCAGCTGCGAGGCGTAGATCGATGAGATCTGATCGATTTGTGGCATGCGTTCCTCCGCCCCCGCCGGAACCGGTCAGACCGGCCCCGGCAGCCGGGACGTCAGCCCTTGACGACGAACAGGATGAGGATCGCGACGACGAACGCGATCAGGCCGAGAAGCTCGGCGGCGGCGAAGCCGATGAACAGGCGACCCTGCTGGCCGTCGGCGGCTCCCGGGTTGCGCAGCGCGCCCTCGAGGAACGAGCCGAACACGTTGCCCACGCCGAGTGCGGCGAGACCCACGCCGATCGCCGCGAGGCCGGCACCGATGAACTTGGCGGAAGCGAGATCCATGATGTATTCCTTTGCTGAACCGTAAACTTGAAGAAACACTTAGTGCAGGTTGATCGCGTCGTTGAGATACAGCGACGTGAGCAATGCGAAAACATAGGCCTGGATGGCGGCGATCAGCAGCTCGAGCGCACTGACCGCGATCACCATCGCGAAGCTGAGGATGCTGACCACCGGCCCGATCGCGTTGTGCGCGTGCAGACCCTGGATGATGAAGCTGGCGAACACGTCGAGCAGAATGTGCCCGGCGGTCATCGCCACGAACAGTCGCAGCCCCAGGCTGAACGGACGCACCAGGAAGGAGACCAGCTCGATCGGAAAGATCAGGATCAGCAGATACCAGGGCGTACCGTGCGGCGCGAACAGCGAGAAGAATTTGAGACCGTGCTTGGCGAAGCCGACGATCAGCACGATCGAGAAGCTCATCACCGCGAGCACGCCGGTCACCGTGATATGGCTGGTCACCGTGAAGGCGTGCAGCCCCGGGATGATCGCCAGCGGAAACAGACCGATGAAGTTGGCAAGCAAGATGAACATGAACAGCGAGAAGACGTAGGGCGTGAAATGCTTGCCCTTCGGTCCGGTGTTCGCGTCGATCATGTTCGACACGAAGCTGGTCATCGATTCGACCGCGACCTGCCAGCGGCCGGGCACGAGCTGGCGGCGCATGCCGCCAAGCATGAACACCCACAGCACCGCGAGCACGATCACCATGAAGGCCGCGCTGTTGGTGAAGGCGAGATTATATCCGAATACCGACCAACCCGAACCGATGACGGGATCGATATGGAATTGCGCCATCGGATCGATCGCGCTGGCTTCCGCTGCCACTCTGGACCCTTTTCATGCTCGAAACGCCCGAATTACTCCGGGCGCTCATTCGAAATGCGATAGATGTTCCTGACGGCGACGCCGAACCCGAGGAACAGCATCACCAAGAGGAGCCAGGGCGAGGTTCCAAACCAGCGGTCAAGCAGCCAGCCGATGATCCCCCCGCCAGCGGGCCCCGCGATCAGCTCGGTGAGAATGCGAGCGCCCTGGTTATACCCCTTGCGAGGCTTCCTGGCGGCCGTGCCCGTCCGTGCCGTCTCAGCAGAGCGAGCCGCGCGCAACCGCTCTTCGAGCGATGCACGGCCCCCGCCGCCTTCCGGGATCCGCCCGGGTTCGTCCTGTGCCATGCTCTCTCCCATTGGGAGGCGCATGCCATGGGCTCGCCCCCTCGGCGCGCTCCCCTTAGGAAGAGGCTTCGCTCAAGTCAATCTTCGCGAACCGCCAGGCGGTCAGCCGCCGCATTGCGCCGGAAGCGCCACGGGCTGCGCGCCCTTGGTCGCCCAGACCCCGCGCGCGACGCTGTAGGCGCGGCCGGGCTTCAGACCCGCGAGCGTGGTGCACCCGATCGACGCCGCGAACGCCTCGATCGGCACATTCTTGGTCTGCGCGACCTGCGTATAGGCCTCGCGGCGCTTGATGTTGATCGCATCGACCTCCGCCTTCAGCCCCGGAGCCGGCGCGCGGACGAAGCCGAGATAGCCATCCGCCTGCTCGCCGACCTCGCCCGATGCGATCGCGGCGGCAACCTCGCCCGACTGCGCGA
>CAJCHR010000403.1 GCA_903970225.1 Actinobacteria bacterium 21-64-8
CGACAACATCGAGATCGCCGAGAACGCGGACTCGCACCGCCACACCCAGGGAGGCGGCACCTCGCTCGAAGTCGACTACGCGTTCGAGAACGGGTTCACGTTCACCTCGCTGAGCGCGCTGCGCGTGATCGATCGCCATTACTCGACCCCGATCGGCGCCAGCCCGCAGCCGGGTACGTACTCTTACAACGATTATACCGGACACCAGATCTCGCAGGAATTGCGGATCACCTCGCCTTCGGGGCACCCGCTCCAGTTCGTCGGCGGGCTCTATTACTACAACCGCCTGAATCACAGCGGGCTGCTTTCGATCGGCGATCTCTATGGGCAGGCCGAGGCGGTCTACGGCCCCGGCGTGCAGGTCGCGCAGAACGGCGGGCGCATCCTCTCGGTCAACAAGAACGTCAGCTACGCGGGGTTCATCGACGGCACCTACAACGTCACCGAAAAGCTGCGCGTGATCGGCGGCGTGCGCTATACGCATGACGAGGCGTCGGCAGGATCCGATACGCAGCTGCTCGCGGGCGTGCCGACGTTCCCCGGAACCACGATCAAGCCCGCCAGCACCGCGAAGTTCACCAAGGACGCGCCGTCATACCGAGCGGGCGTGCAGTACACTTACTCGCATGACGTCATGGCCTATTTCACGTTCGCGCATGGCTACAAGGGCCCGGCTGCCGATACCACCAACGCGATCATCCGCGGTGTCTTGCCCGAGACGGTCAATTCGTTCGAGCTCGGGATGAAATCCAGCTTCCTGCAACAGCACCTGTTCGTGAACCTCACGTTGTTCAACGAGAAGTTCACCAACTTCCAGACCACCGTGCTGAACACCAACATCGTGCCCGTCGCGCAAGTGCTCGGCAACGCGGGCGGAGAGCGGACTCGCGGTGTCGAACTCGAGCTGACGGCAAAGCCGATCCGCGACCTCAGCCTATCGGCCAACGGCACGTACCTCGACGCCAAATACACCGACTTCAAGGCCCCCTGCTACCAGCGTTTCGCGCCGATCCCGCAGCCCACGACCACCGATCCCAACGCGATCGGCGCCTGCTATACGCTGCCCGGCACCAACACGAGCTTCGTCCAGGCGGCGGGTTCACGGCTCAACAATTCGAGCAAGTTCACCTACCAGCTGAACGTCATTTATTCGCATGAAGTGTCCCCGGGGCTGACCGCGGACTTCATGGCGAACTACGTCCACCGCTCGTCATTCCGGACCACCGGCTATGACCCGAACACGCGCATTCCGGGTTATGGCATCGCCAACGTCAACCTGGGCATCGGCGATCCCGATCGCTGGCGCGTCGGCGTGTTCGCGCGCAACCTGTTCGACAAGTATTACATCTCGGCGATCCAGGCGAACGGCAACGATCCGGGCGGCTACACCAACATCCTCAACGTCGAGGCGCGGCGCACGGTCGGCGTGGTGTTCGACCTCAAGTTCGGCTTGCGCTGAGCGGCCGGCACGAGCGAGGATCGCGACATGGATGACGGCCGCCTCCTCGATGTCCGCGACCTCTCGATCGCGTTCGGCGCCAGGCCGGTGGTCGAGGGCCTCTCGTTTCACGTCGGGACCGGCGAGACGGTGGCGGTCGTCGGCGAATCCGGGTCGGGCAAGTCGGTGACCTCGCTCGCGGCGATGGGCCTGCTCGGCAAGGGCGGGCGGATCACGTCGGGCGCAATCGACTTCCGCAGGAAAGACGGATCGTGCGTCGATCTCGCCACCCTGCCCGAACCCACCTTGCGCGGGCTGCGCGGCAGCGAGATCGCGATGATCTTCCAGGAGCCGATGACCTCGCTCAACCCGCTGGTCACGATCGGCGACCAGATCGCCGAGACGATGGTCACGCACCGCGCGCTGAGCATGGCGCAGGCGCGCGACGAGGCGCGGCAGATGCTCGACCGCGTGCAGATCCCGGATGCCCGCGCCGCGCTGCGCCGCCATCCGCACGAGCTTTCGGGCGGCATGCGCCAGCGCGTGATGATCGCGATGGCGCTGTGCTGCCGCCCCAGCCTGCTGATCGCGGACGAGCCGACCACCGCGCTCGACGTCACCGTGCAGGCGCAGATCCTTGCGATCATCCGCTCGCTCCAGGCCGAGTTCGGCATGGCGGTGCTGTTCATCAGCCACGACATGGGCGTGGTCGCCGAGATGGCGGACCGGATGGTCGTGATGCGGCGCGGCGCGCTGATCGAGACAGGCGAGGCGAGCGCGGTCTACGACACGCCGCGCGAGCCCTACACCAAGGCGCTGCTCGCGGCGGCGCCGCAGCTTGGTGCGATGACCGGCAAGCCATGGCCCGAACCGTTTGCGGCCGGGGTCGACGCTCCCCCGCAGTCGATCCCCCCGATCAAGGCCGCGGGCGATCCGCCAGTTCTGAGCGTGCGCGATCTGACCACGCGCTTCGTGGCACGCCGCAACCTGATCGGACGCGTGACCGCGCGGGTTCACGCCGTCGAAGGCGTCAGCTTCGATATCGAACCAGGCGAGACGCTGTCGCTGGTCGGCGAAAGCGGCTGCGGCAAATCGACGATCGGCCGATCGATCATGCGCCTCGCGCCGTCGGAGTCGGGCCGCGTGCTGTTCGAGGGGGTGGACGTCGCCGAAGCCAGTCGCCGCAATCGCAAGCCGATCGCGCGCGGCATCCAGTTCGTGTTCCAGGACCCCTACGCCTCGCTCAACCCGAAGCTGCGCGTCGGAACGTCGATCGCCGAGCCGATCAAGGTCCACAATCTGCTGCGCGGCGCGGCCGTCGGTGAGCGCGTCGCCGACCTGCTCGAACAAGTCGGACTGCCGCCCGACAGCGCGAGGCGCTTCCCGCATGAGTTCTCCGGCGGTCAGCGTCAGCGGATCTGCATCGCCCGCGCGCTCGCGGCCGAGCCCCGACTGATCATCGCGGACGAGTCCGTCGCCGCGCTGGACGTCTCGGTGCAGGCGCAGATCGTCGACCTGCTGATCGACCTGCAGCGCCGTCACGGCGTGTCCTATCTGTTCATCAGCCACGACATGGCGGTCGTCGAGCGGCTCAGCCACCGTGTCGCGGTGATGTACCTGGG